>NZ_JARTJQ010000036.1:0-25856 GCF_036225245.1 Weizmannia sp. CD-2023 | reverse complement strand
CCCGTTATCCATCTTTATACGGAAATATTACATCTTTTCCGAAAATTACACCGAGCAAGTAAAGCACGGTAGCCGAAAGTGTACAAAAAGAGTGTCTTGGAATACCCGATATTTAAACCTTGTCGAGAAAAACTTGACACATACCTGGTATAGAAACACATTGAATATTTTTGCTAAAACGTTCTATAATGAAGTTACCTGCTTTTTACGTTAGAAACGAGGGGGTACTTCCTTTGGATAAACCGAAATTGTGGACGAAAGACTTCATTATGATTTCTTCCACAAATTTTTTTACGCACGTTGTATTTTACTTGTTAATGACCAGTATTGCCATGTATGTCACAACCGCCTACCATGCAAGCCAGGGGATGGCAGGGCTTGCGGCGGGAATATTTGTGCTCGCTTCGCTCATTGCACGGTTATTTGCCGGGAAATATTTCGACAAAATCGGCCGCAAGCAGATGCTGGTCAGCGGATTGGTTGTTTTTCTGGCGGTGATGTTGCTTCATTTTAAAGCTGACAGTCTCCTGTTTTTGATGGTTTTGCGCTTTATCCAGGGAGCAATGCACGGCGTGATTACGACAGCGGCCGGCGCCATTGTCGCGGATATCATCCCGAATGAACGGCGCGGGGAAGGCACCGGCTATTATGCGACAAGCATGAATCTAGCGATGGCGATCGGGCCGTTTTTAGGGATTCTGATTACCCGGTTTGCCGATTTTCAGATGATCGTGCTGGTGTCAAGCATCATTGCATTCATCGATCTGATTTCTGCCATTTTGTTATCCGTTCCAAAACCGGCGCCTGCGAATGCACAAGTGAAGGAAATGGCCCGTTTTAAAGTAAAAGATTACTTTGAACCGGCTGCCGTGCCGATTTCAGGTGCAGTTTTTGCGGTTACGCTTGCCTATTCCAGCGTGCTGTCTTTCTTATCTTTGTATGCAAGGGACATTGGACTAACCGGCGCCGCCACTTATTTTTTCCTTGTATATGCGGCAGCGCTCGTCATTACAAGGCCTTTCACAGGCAGATGGTTTGATGAACGCGGGGAAAATGTTGTCGTTTACCCGCTGTTTATTTTGTTAATTGCCGGTTTCGTCCTGCTCAGCCAGGCGCACAGCGGATGGATGCTGCTTACAGCCGGGGCTTTGATCGGGATCGGTTACGGCACCGTACAGTCCAGCTTTCAGGCAATTGCCATTCAGCTTTCGCCACCAAACCGGAAAGCACTAGCAACTTCGACGTTTTTCATTTTTCTTGACCTGGCAAGCGGATCCGGTCCTTATCTTTTAGGAACAGTTGCCGGTTTGATGGATTTCCGGATGCTGTATCTTGCGGTTTCGGGCTGGGTTGTCCTGTGTATTGCCGTTTATTATGCCGTCCATGGGAGAAGAGCAGCAGCCGGCAAAAACAAAACAGCAGCAGAAAGCAAATTTTAACAGGAGGGGTCACACATGACAGAACATCATTTTCATTTAAAAGCAGACTGGCCGGGGCTTCGCAATGATACAGGGAACATTGCATGCGGAAACCTGGTAACGAAAATTTCCATTCCTCCGGAGATGGGTGGCCCGGGTGCCGGCACAAATCCGGACGAAATGTTGCTCGGGGCTGCCGCAACATGTTATATCATTACGCTGGCGGCGATGATGGAACGCAGCAGCCTGGAGAAAGACAGTTTGACAATGGCATCAGAAGGGATCGTCGATGTGACCGACGGCGTATTTACGTATAAAAAGATCATCCACCGACCAGAAATTGTGCTGAAACCGGACGCATCCGAAAGCGATGTCCGGCTCGCGCGGAAGCTCGCAGAAAAAGCCGAAAAATCATGCATGATCAGCCGGGCCATTCAGGGAAATGTGGAAATGGAGCTTGAAGTTACGGTAAAAACAGCCGGCTGACTGGAACGGCAGGCAACTGTGAAAAAAGAAAAAGGCTGCCCTGCTGTTTGGGAAGCCATTGGAAAAGTGATTTTGCATGTCAGTATACAACATATAGAACGGAAAAAGACGTTGAGGCGGTGTCCCAACGTCTTTTCTTAGCTTAGCTTTTTTGGGAGCTGCCTTCGTTTCCAGCAGCTCCTTTCGGTGAACAACTGTGTTTTTTACAATACTTTGTCCAAAAAGTCCTGTGCCCGGGTTGTTTTCGGGCGCGAAAAGAATTCATCCGGTGTGCTGTCTTCCAAAATTTTGCCGCCGTCAAGAAACAGGACGCGGTCAGCCACTTCGCGGGCAAAGCCCATTTCGTGTGTGACGATAACCATTGTCATGCCGGTTTGGGCAAGATCTTTCATGACGTTCAGCACTTCTTTGACCATCTCCGGATCAAGCGCGGATGTCGGTTCGTCAAACAGCATCAGTTTCGGTTCCATTGCCAGCGCGCGCGCAATCGCGACACGCTGCTTCTGCCCGCCGGAAAGGCTGTCCGGATATGCCTCTTCTTTTTCGGTCAGGCCGACTTTTCTCAACAATTCCCGGGCTTTTTCTTCGGCGGTTTGGCGGTTCATCTTTTTTACTTTCATCGGCGCGTAAGTCAAATTGTCCAGGACCCTTTTATGCGGAAAAAGATGAAAGTGCTGGAACACCATGCCGATTTCTGAACGGACTTTCATCACATTCGTTTTCTTATCGGTGATTTCTTCCCCGTCAATCCAAATCCGCCCTTTTGTCGGCTCCTCCAGGAAATTCAGGCAGCGTAAAAAGGTCGATTTTCCGGATCCGGACGGGCCGATGACAACGACGACTTCCCCTTTTCCGACCTCTGTTGAAATGTCTTTTAAAACTTCATTATGCCCGAACTGCTTATGGAGATGTTCGACTTTAATCACTGTATTTCATCTTCCTTTCTACTTGTTTGCCAAGCATGGTGAGGATAAAGACAAGCACCCAGTAAATCGCAGCGACAAACAGCAGCGGTTCAAAATTGTGATACGTTTGCGCGCCGACAACCTGGGCACGGCGCATCAAATCGAGATAACCGATGGTCGATACAAGGGCGGACTCTTTTGTCAGAGAAACAAATTCATTCATCAACGCCGGCAAAATATTTTTCATCGCCTGCGGTAAAATCAAGTCTTTCATCATTAAATAATACGGTACGCCGAGCGCCTGAGCAGCTTCGGTCTGGCCTTTGTCCACCGCCTGGATCCCGGCCCGAATGATCTCCGATACATATGCCGCAGAGTTTAAGCCGAATGCGAGAATAGCGGATGGAAACGGCTGGATATCGTAACCGGTCAGCTGTGGAATGGCAAAATAAATGAGCATCAGCTGCACAATGAGCGGCGTGCCCCGGAAAATTGATGTATAAATATCGCCTATCCATTTCAATGTTTTAATATGAGAAATTTTAAAAAGGGCAAAAATCGTGCCGAGCACAAACCCGAAAAGGATCGCAAAAAATACAAATTTTAAAGTTACCCATATTCCTTTTAAAATAAAAGGAATATAAGGCACAATTTGGCTGAAATCCAAATTCATGCCTTACACCTCACTTTGTTTGTTTTGAAAAAACAGCGCCCTGCTCAGCAAGGCGCCTGCATGCATTACTGTTTGTCAAGTTTCCATTTCTTTCTCAGCTCGTCCAGTTTCCCGTTCTTTTCCGCTTTTGCCAGCACTTTGTTGACTTTCGCCGTCAATTTGCTGCCTTTTGGCAAAGCAACGGCCATACCTGGTGAGCTCGAGGTCGGGTCGTCAAAGCCAACCAGGTTTTGCTTCTTGATATAGCCTTCTGCGACTGATTTATCAAGATAGGCTACTTGAATCCGTTTTGAAAGCAATTCTTCAATTAAGTTTGTGGAGTTGTCCAGCTTTTTGACCGTAAAATTGTACTTTCCTTTCAGCTTGTCCGCGCCCTCTTCCTGAATGGTGCCGAGCTGGACGCCGACGGTTTTGCCTTTCAAGTCATCCAGTGTCTTGACGGGGGAACCTTTTAGCGTAACAAACATTTCCCCTGAATGATGGTACGGGGTGGAGAAGTCAACGTTTTTGGCACGTTCTTTCGTTGCGGACATCCCGGAAAGGACCATGTCAACACGGTGCGATTGCAGCGCCCCGATCAGTCCGTCAAATTTCATATCTTTAATTTCAAGTTTGTATCCCAGTTCTTTTGCAATATACTTGGCGAGATCCGCGTCAAATCCGACCACATTTCCTGCTGTGTCTCTTGTTTCAAACGGGGCAAAGTCGGCTGAAGTGCCCATGATGAGCGTTTTTTCTTTTTTCGTATTACTTTTGCTGCTGTTTGTTTGGCCGCAAGCTGCCGCAATCACCATTGAAAATACAATTGCGATGCCTAACACGATCTTTTTCACAATGTTTCCCCCTATGAATATATCAGTCTTGGTAAGTATCTTTATTCAACAAAATGTATTTTAACACGTTGTGCAATGTTTGAAAAGATCCCTATTTTAAAAATAAATGTCATTTTTTAGCTGTTTACCGGTATTTTTTTAACGTTTTCCGCAAACTCGCTTTTTACTTTTTCCAAAAGTTCCTGGTTTGTGAGAAGGTCAAACCCGGTCATAGCCAAAGCCAGCGCGCCGCTCGATAAGATCTGATGTGCATTGTCCGTAACCGTCATATCGGCAAATGCTTTTGTATGCGCGACAAGCCCCGGGGCATCTAGGCCGATATACGGGTGGATCGCCGGCACGACATGGCTGACATTGCCCATATCAATGGATCCGTATGAGGTTTTTGGCGGATTGACTTTTTTCATTTTTGTTTGTAAAAGGTTTTCCGTGAACATTTTCGACAATGTCTCGTTTGTGATCATATTGTCATAGCTTAGTTCGTAATTGGATATTTGCACGGTGGCACCGGTCATCATTGCAGCACCCTGTGCGATTCTTTTCACCTTTTCAACCACTTCGTTTAAAACCGCACGGGCTTTGGCGCGTACATAAAACTGGGCCACAGCCTTATCAGGGACAATGTTTGCGGCAATGCCGCCTTCTTTGATAATGCCGTGGATACGGACATCGGAAGTGACATGCTGGCGGAGTGCATTCACGCCGTTAAACAGCTGGATCACTGCGTCGAGTGCGTTAATGCCGTCTTCCGGGTTCGATGCCGCATGGGCTGATTTCCCACGAAAGTCAAACTGGATCGCATCCATGGCAAGCGACTCACCGCTTTCATACGACTCATCGGCCGGGTGGACAATCATCGCGGCATCGATCCCATCGAAAATACCCTGTTCCGCCATCGCAACTTTCGCACCGTTCGTTTCTTCTGCAGGTGTCCCGAGCACCACCACGCGGCCGCCGGTTTCGTCAATCATTTTGCTTAAAAGCACACCCGCACCCGCGCTCATCGTTCCGATCATATTGTGGCCGCAGCCGTGGCCGACACCCGGAAGCGCATCATATTCGCATAAAAAGGCAACTGCCGGTCCCGGTTTTCCGCTGTCATAAACTGCTTTAAAAGCAGTCGGCCTGCCGACAATTCCTTTTTCCACTGAAAAGCCGTGTGACGCAAGGAAGTCCGTGAGTAATTTCATTGACTGGTATTCCTGGTCGCCAAGTTCGGGGTGATGGTATAAGTCGTCGCTCATTTCCCAAAGCTTGGACTCAATTTGACTCAGATGCTGTCTAAGCTGTTCCTTCATTGGATGGCCCCCTTGTATTGTTCGTGTGCGCCAAAGTTAATATTTATAAATAATATGTTATAAATATACATCACCTTTCCCATTCGGGCAACCCCTTTTTTTATAAAAAATACAAAAAGACCCCATCTTGCTTTCAGATGGAGCCTTCTTCGTCATATAAACTACTGCTATTCATGAAATGTTCCAGCCATACGGTTTGCAAATGTCCCGGTGCTCACCGGCACGGGCACAGCAACCATGCCGGCCGTCGCGGGGGCCGTAGATTTGCTGGATGTCCCGTGGCTTTTTTGCAATATGCGGGCTTCCTTATGCCATCATTTTGCAAATATCATTTGAAAATGCAACCGGGTCTTCAATCTCGAGCCCTTCAATCAGCCGCGCCTGGTTATACAACAGGTTTGTATAAAGCTTGCATTTGTCCTTGTCATGGGCGAACGCCTCTTTTAATGCGTTAAATACATCATGATGGATGTTAATTTCGAGCACTTTATCGGCTTTTACATTTTGTCCGTTCGGCATTGCGCTCAACACTTTTTCCATTTCAATCGACACTTCGCCGTCCGTTGTAAAGCAGACCGGATGCGATTTTAAGCGGTGCGAGGCACGGACATTTTTCACTTTTCCGTCCAGTGTCTCTTTCATAAATGCAAAGAGCTCTTTGTTTTCTTTTTCCTCGGCATCGGTTTCTTTTTTGTCTTCCGTTTCAAAACCGAGATCGCCGCTTGATACGGACCTGAATTCTTTTTCCTTATAATTCATGAGCATCTTGATCGCAAATTCATCGATGTCTTCCGTAAAGTAAAGGATTTCGTATCCTTTATCAAGCACAAGTTCCGTCTGCGGCAATTTTTCAATCCGGTCAATCGACTCACCGGTTGCGTAATAAATGTATTTTTGGTCTTCCGGCATGCGGCTTACGTATTCATCAAGCGTAACAAGCTTTTTCTCTTTTGAAGAATAAAACATCAGGAGATCCTGCAAATCTTCTTTGTGCGCGCCAAATTCATTGTACACCCCGAATTTCAACTGGCGGCCGAATGATTTGAAAAATGCTTCGTACTGCTCGCGGTTTTCTTTTAAAAGGTTAGCTAGTTCACGCTTGATTTTGTTTTTGATATTTTTCGCAATCAGTTTTAGCTGACGGTCGTGCTGGAGCATTTCCCGCGAAATGTTCAGAGACAGGTCTTCGGAGTCGACCATCCCTTTGACAAAACTGAAATAATCCGGTAAAAGATCCGGGCATTTTTCCATAATCAGAACGCCATTCGCATACAGTTCCAGCCCTTTTTCATATTCCGGCGTATAATAATCGAACGGAATTTTTTCCGGAATGTAAAGAATTGCATTGTAACGCACGGTGCCGTCAACTTTGATGTGAATATGCTTGACCGGTTTGTCAAAGCCGTAATGCTTTTCCATATAAAATTGCTCATAATCTTCATCTGTCAGCTCACTCTTGTTTTTGCGCCAGATCGGGACCATGCTGTTGAGCGTTTGTTCTTCTTTGACCTCTTCGTATTCATCATCGCTGCCCTCTTTCAGGCGCCTTTCCGTTACATCCATTTTAATCGGGTAGCGGATAAAATCGGAATATTTTTTCACAATGGCCCGCAGCCGGTACTCTTCCAAATACTGATCGTAGTCTTCATCCTCTGTGTTTTCTTTCAGCTTCAATATAATATCCGTACCGTTGCCGTTTTTTTCGCACGGCTCAATCGTATAGCCTTCCGCACCTTTCGACTGCCATTTATAAGCCTGATCGCTCCCCGCAGCCTTGGAAATGACGGTAATTTCATCTGCCACCATGAACGCCGAGTAGAAGCCGACGCCGAACTGGCCGATAAGATCATACCCGTCTTTCATTTCATTGTCATGTTTAAAAGCGAGCGAACCGCTTTGCGCGATCGTGCCGAGGTTTTCTTCCAGTTCCGTCTCCGTCATGCCGATCCCGGTATCAGAAACAGTCAGCGTCCGGTTTTCTTTATCCGGGGTAATTTTAATGTAGTAGCTGTCTTTATCAAATGTTAAATTTTCATCTGTCAAAGCTTTGTAATAAATTTTATCAATCGCGTCGCTGGCGTTGGATATCAGCTCACGCAAGAAAATTTCTTTTTGCGTGTAAATCGAGTGGATCATCATGTCGAGAAGCCGTTTGGATTCTGCTTTAAATTCCTTTACCGCCACTTCGATCTCTCCTTTATATGTATAGATGATGGCAATGTCCCTTTAGCACTCCTAACACCAGAGTGCTAACATCTTATTTTTTAGCACAGCACCGCTTGTTTGTCAATGAAACAGTGGCAGAAATTGTCCTTTCCAACTGCCAGGGGTTGTTCTATAATTAATTACTGACATCTAAATACGGGCTTGGGCGATGGAAACAGGTGAAATTCCTGTACGGTCCCGCCACTGTGATGGAAAAAATTTTCCTAAGTCAGATCTTTCTCCCAAGCTGTCGGTTTATTTGAAGCCTACGAGGTATAGGCGAAAAATTTTTGCCCTTGTATACCTCTTTTATACAAGGGGTTTTTTATGAAAGGAGAGCGGTAATGGTGGGAAAAAGTGCAAGAAGACTCTTTCTGGGAATTGTTTTTGTTTTGGCATTTGCAGTTCCAATCCACAGTTTTGCAGCAGTATCTGTCTGCAAAGATATAAAGGATACGGCATCATATTTTAAATCTTCCGCTTTAAACTCGGATTTTGCAGTAGCCGCACTGGCAAAGGAGAATTTGCTAACAGCCCATGAGATAAAGCAGTACCGGAAAGTTTTAATAAACCGGGTGAGAGCCAAAGGCAAAGAGTTAACCGGTACGGAACTCGTTAAGACCATCATTGCTCTAAAAGCGATTGGAGAGGATCCGGAAAACTTTCAAGGAGAGAATTTGATCAAACGCGTATACGATACGGCGGCAGAAAGCTCGGTAACCGGATATGCCTATGATTTAATCGCTTTGAATACGGATAATTATGAGATTCCGAGTGATGCACCGAATACTCCTGCTAAAATTGCAGCAAAACTGGTTGATGCGGAACTTCCGGACGGCGGTTGGAGCTGGAGTTTGACCGCCAAAAATTCGGATGTTGACTCAACCGGCATGGTACTGACCGCGCTTGGCACTTATCAGGATAAACATGATAAAGATGTGAACACGGCAATCCGGGATGGCATTAAATACTTGAAGGCAGCAGAAAAAGAAAACGCCAGCTTTGACAATTCGTGCACAACCGCCCAGGCCATCATCGGTCTTGTCTCTGTCGGCGTTGACCCGTCAACCGATGATTTTGTTAAAAAAGGCATGAATCCAATTTCTGCGCTCAGCACCTATAAAGATGCCAAAAACGGCGGGTACAAGTGGCAAACGGCAAGCGAATCTTCAGATAGCTTTTCAACAGAACAGGTTTTCCAGGCCCTTGTCGCCTATGACCTTTTTCTCAAGGGGGATACCCTGTATAACTTCCGGAAAGTAAGCAGCTCCTATTCTGCCTGTACAGACGCAACCGATTCGGGTGCCGGGGACAAGGATTCGAGCAGTAGCAATACCGGGAGTAAAGGTAGCGACAATTCTCCAAATAATAATGGGACTGGCAAAACCACCAGCCAAAGTCCAGCTGCTGCCGCTGCAAAAGTGGTTGAAAAGCATGCGAAAGAAGTCGTCACCAAAACGAATACGATTACGAAAGATCATACAATTACAAACAACAACACCATCACAAAAACCAACACGGTAGAAAAGCCAGCTGCAACTAAAAATCAAACGCCGGCAAAAGCAGAAAAAGTTTCACATGCAAAAAAAGAGGACAAGCCTGCAGCTGCAACTGACCAGGCAACCCCTGCAGAAGATGTGCAGCAAGAGCCGAAAAAAGTCGTTATTACCAAAACAACGGGTATTTCTCCTGTGCACGGCTGGGTCGGTTCCCTATCTGCGGGTGCAGGCGTCATCCTGCTAATCATCAGTAAAAAATTTCTGGGGGTATGAGCAGGAATGAAATATAAAAGCATGATCATTGATAGTATTGCCGTCTTATTGATTGCATTCGGCGCCTGGTTTTTGATCGACGGTTTCCATTTTGAATCGAAAACCGTTAAAACCTATTCAGAAACAACACAAGTTGCAAACACTGCAGCAAAGGAAAAGAGTACGGCAGCAAAAGAAAATACATCCGGAAAGAAAACGGACGACGCTGGCAGTATCAAAACGGATGAAAAAAGCAATACGGGCGGATCCGGAAGCAACGTGAAAGATTCAGCCGCTCGTTCCAAAAATACTGAGGCTAAAGCTTCGACAGACAGCAAAACGGATGAAACACCTGCCACAAATACAAAAACGGCGGTCACATCCAGCACATCAACAAAAACGACAACTGGGGCTTCTTCGTCCGGTTCCAATGACAGCCGTGCTTCCGACAACACGGGAGCCTCATCTAAAGCAAAGGCCGAAACGGTTTCTTTAACGGTAAAGGGCTATAAAGGGCCAGTTTTCGGCGGCAAATACAGTTATAAAAGCGGAGACACAGCATTTTCCGTTTTAAAAACAGCTACCGCTTCTGAAGGTGTAAGCGTCGATTATTCCGGATCCGGTGCAACGGCCTATGTAAAAGGCATTGACGGCCAGTATGAAGGGGATCAAGGCGGCATGAGCGGCTGGAAATATAAAGTAAACGGAAAAGAGCCAAACGTTTCCGCAGGGACGTATAAATTAAAAGCCGGCGATCAGGTTGTCTGGTTCTATTCTAAATAGGAGTGCATAATATGGGGAATCAGCCGCTTGAAAAAAAGAAGTCAGCGAAGAACGCTTCACGGCTGACAAGGAGAATGGCGCTTCTTGCCATGCTAGCCGCACTGAGCGTGGCCGGACGGATTTTGATGGCGTCAATCCCGAATGTCCAGCCATGCACGGTGATCATCATTTGCAGTTCTTTTGTTTTCGGCATCCGCTTCGGTTTGGCGCTTGCGTTTTTAATCGTTTTCGGTTCCGATATGTTTCTTGGCATGGGGTTGTTTGCGATCATGCAATTTCTTGCGTGGGGGAGTATCGCGGTGCTTTCCGGTCTGCTCGGCAAGAAAGAGTTATACAAAAAAATCCCGCATCTCGTGTTATGTTTGTATGCAGCTTTTACCGGCTTCCTGTTTGGCTTTATGGTTTCATTAAATTATTTGTTTATCGGCGGGCCGTTTGCATTTTGGACATACTACCTCGGCGGGCTGTTGTTTGACAGCTACCATGCCGCGGGAAACTTCTTCTTTTATTTGATCTTAGGGCCGATTTTGATCAAACTGATTACAAAAGAAAAAGCACGGATAGATCGTATTTAGCCCAAGGCTGCCTGTTTCATGCAGGCAGCCTTGTTTGGGTGTTGTGATAGGGATGGATAAAATTGGCAACAAAATGACATAGTAAATTACTTGAAGATTGGCAACGTTTTTAAGATTATACGATTTCATTTATATATTGCATTAATTGTCTTATACTGCGAGTCTTTCGAGCTTCCATTGAATTGCACAATAAACACTAGCACCTCCTTAGTATCCATCAAAGGAGGTGCTGTCCTGTACTTATCAAAATTATACGTACTGATTACCCAGTTCTTCAATCTGTAATTGATATTCCCGCACAAAAGCCCTGGCCATCTTGGTAACTCCCGTAAAATCATTGTTTTCCGCAGGCTTCAACAAGCTTCCGCCAACGCCAATCATTCTGCATCCTACCTTTATCCAATCCCCCATATTATCCAGGTTTATGCCGCCCGAGGGCATAATTTCCAGTTGTGGCAAAGGTGCTTTAACATTTTTCACAAAAGCCGGGCCGACAATGTTACTTGGAAACAATTTAATTATTTCCGCACCTGCTTGCATTGCTTCTTTCATTTCATTAACAGTCATACACCCAGGGAAATAAGGAATTTGATAAAGATTACATAGCAAAGCAGTACCCTTATCAAAAGTTGGTGAAACGATAAATTCTGCTCCAGAAAGATGTGCGATTTGGGCAGTGGTGGAATCAAGAACAGTGCCGGCCCCTATCAATATATCACGTCGATCTTTATATTTCTCTGTAATTTTTCTTATTGCGAAATCCGCGTTAGGGACCGTAAATGTTAATTCAATATTTTTGATCCCGCCTTCAATCAAAGCATCTGTAATTGGGGCTTGCTGAATAAGCAAAATTTCTAGATTTGGCAAGGATGCTCACGGCTTTTGCTTAAATTGAATGCAAGGGTTTTATAAAAAATACAGGGAAAAACTTGCACTTGAAACGCACCCTATGTGAAGGAAGGCCTTCATTTTTCTGCGCTTCCTTAACATAGACACCCTCTATGTGAAGAAAGACCTTCGTTTTTTCGTGCTTCCTTAACGTAGACGCGCCCTATGTGAAGAAAGATCGTCCATTTTCCTCGCTTCCTTCACCTAGGGATTGCTGAGAATAAGCAAAATTCCTAGACTTAGCAAAAATTTAAGTTTGCACTTGAAAGCTGATTCAAAGTATAGAGCAGACAGAATCGCATTTTCAAAGATGGTTTCTTCTATATTTTTAGATAAATCTTGTTGACAAATTGGGTACAAACTCAGAGTCGGATTCGTTCAGCAAGTCCTAATTAGGGTTTGCTGAATAAACAAAAATTCCAGATTTGACAAGGATTTTTCCGTCTCCCCTTATGCCCCGGCAGTTTCCTCCGCGTTCCGGTTAATAACTTCAATGATGCCGGGTCGTCCATATTGTCTTCAAAAATCCCGGCAATGCTGACGACGGTTTTGAACGGTTCCTGCCATCGCTGCCTCTCTTATTCGCACCGTAAAAATGTCCATCATAATCACGCAAGCCGGTACACGACAAATTTTTCGTATGGATTATGCTCATATAAAAGTGTTAGCGGGACTTCGAGCTTTTTTTCAAATGGCGTATGGTCTTCAAGGAAGTAAATATAGTCCTGTGACGGATAATATAAAATAATGTCTGTTTCCCGGTGTGCTTCTTCCACCGAGCGTAAAATATTTTGCACAACCTTCATAAAGATTTGTACGGAAAACGGATTAAAAAAGTAAAAACGGTTGTCTTCCGGCAGTATCTTATAATTTTCGGCAAGACAGCATATAAAACGAATACGGGCAGGCTGGACAGGGAATTTTCTCTCATAGCGTTTCTTATTTTCGAGGGCTTCCCGGTACAACCCTTCATTCATTTCAATGCCGGTCACAGTTGCACGAAACAAATGATGGATATAAAAATTGAGCCGCCCTTTGCCACAACCGAAGTCTACCACATGGTCGCTTTTGTCCAGTTCATAATGATCGAACAATTCATCAAGTGCATGATAAGGCGTCGGCTCATAACGATTGTAATGCAATGATGCATTAAACCCTTTCTGCTCACCGGTTGTTTTTATATGTAAAATTCCGTCAAAGTAGGCATCGTTCATTGTTTCGCTCCTGTTATTCTTGATAAAAACCAGCCTGCCGTTTATAAAGGGGCAATTGCCTGTTCCAGCCTGTACGGTGACAAATCCAGTTCTGTTTTCCGGCCGAGTGCAAGCCTTGCAAGCTCTGCGCCGAGAAAAGGGCCGGCCGTTAAACCGGATGCCCCGAGGCCGTTTGCACAAATAAGCCTTTCGTAACCGGGCCAAGCACCGATCACCGGCAAAAACCCCGGCGTGAACGGCCGAAATCCGACTTTCACATCCATAAGGGACGCTTCAGCCAAGCCCGGTGCAACCGGCAGCACTTTGCTTAAAACTTCGTGGATCCCGCCGGCTGTGGTGCGCAAATCAAAAGCTTCCGTGTTTTCATGGGTGGCGCCGGCAATGATACGGCCGCCATCGAATGCCAGCAAATACTGATCATTCGGCGGCATGACGACCGGCCAGCTGCTTGTGTCCATACCTTGCAGTTTTAAATGGAGAATCTGTGCTTTTTGGTGGCTGACTTGAAATGCCGCACCGAGCGGTTGGAACAAATCTTTTGCCCATGCACCCGCTGCCACAATCGTTTTGTCCGCATGCAGCGTATGGCTGCCGGCTTCAACCCCGATGACTTTTCTGCCTTCCACAAGCAGCCTGGCACTGCCTTGAATGACTTTGGCCCCGCGTTTGCAAGCAGCATTTAACAGGCAATTGCGCAATGCCTTCCCGTTTACGCGCGCGGCACCGCCTGCATAGACCGCACTGAACCGTTCGTCTAGAATCGGGAACATGTCATGCGTTTCGGCCGCAGACAGGCGTTTCACTTCCCCGATTTCAGGCGCATCTTCCCTTCGCTTTAACGCGCGTTCCTGCATTTTATCGAGCTTTTCTTCATCTGTATGTATGCTGAGGGCGCCGGTCCGTTTATATCCGGTTTCCGTTTCCCCGTCTTTTTCCAATTGGGCAATTAAATCAGGGTAGTATTTTGCACCTGCTTTTGCGAGCCGGTACCAGTTTTTGTTGCGTCGCTGCGACAGCCATGGGCAAATGATTCCGGCAGCCGCCTCTGTTGCCTGCCCTGGGTCAGCCCTGTCAACCAGTGTAACAGCTGCGCCCGCTTTTGCAAGATGATATGCAGCAGAAGCACCGAGCACTCCGCCGCCAATTACAACATAAGATGGCATAAGTCACGCCTGCTTTCTGTAAAATAAGATTTGCTTTGTATATGAAGTAAAATCCTCAAGATGTTTCTCTATGATTTGCTTTAAAATATCCAAATCAATAGCCTGGTCATCGTGAACAGCGATATTCCGAAACCCAACCATTGCCTTTCATTTTGCGGCCGTTTCTTCATTGATTACTCCGTTCGCTTTCAGCAGATCAAAAGCCTCCCTGCCCGTCTGCGGAAGCCCGAGCTGTTCTTTTGCAGTAATATGCATGGCCAAGTCAATCGATGCTTCACAGGCACGCAGAATATTGAGAATGATGGAGTCCTGTTTCGTAAAATCCTCCAAACTTGCAGGAGAGCCGCTGTACACTTCCCGGACACGTTTCAGACAGCGCTCAATAATACTTATCTTATTGAAGACCACTTCATCTTCCATACATAGCCCCGCTTTCTGCAATGTTTTTTAAGATTTCGGCACGTTCCTCGTTTAGCTTTGCATACAAACTATATGCCAGCATGCGTTTTACATTCAGTGCATTTTCATTTTTTATATCCATAACGATGCCGGTTGCAAAAATCTGCGCCTGAAATACAGTAGACGCATGGTTCAGGTCAATAAGATCCACGTCCTTATTTAATCTATCTGCAAGTTCCTGAGCATACAAAAAACATTCATAGGGTGTCATCATGCCGCCTTCTTTGTAAAAAGCGATGTCAACATTACTATCCGGCCGGGCATATCCTTTTGCATACGAACCGAACAAAATGATAAAATCCGGATCTATTTTCTATTTTAAAAAAGCAATGATTTCCCTCCGCAAGTTCGGCGCCCCCCTACACGGTACTCATCCCTATTATACGAACAAGTCGGCAAAAAAGCGAAAAATCCCCGTTCAAACGGGGATTTCCATTTCCGCCAACGTCATAAAGTTTTTTCCACGCTTATTTCAACGACATATCCAGGACCATCCTGCCCTGTATTCTGCCTTCTTCCATTTCTTTAAACACATCTCCCACTTCTTCCAGTCTGCGCGTGTGCACAACCGGGACGACTTTTCCTTCCGCCCCGAACATAAAGGCTTCCTCAAGGTCTTTTCTCGTGCCTACCAAAGAGCCGACGACTTCTATTCCGTCAAGAACCGTCTTCACAATTTCAAGATCCATTGTTTCCGGAGGGAGCCCGACAGCAACGACTTTTGAAACCGGCCGTACAGAGTGGACAGCCTGGTTAAAAGCCTGTTTTGAAACAGCCGTTACCACTGCAGCATGCGCGCCGCCAACTTCTTTTTGGATCCATTCAGCCGGATCGCCTTTCATTTTGGAATTAAAGGTGAGATCAGCACCGACTTCTTTTGCCAGTGAAAGTTTGTCGTCATTGATATCGATCGCAATGACTTTCGCATTAAATACATGTTTGGCGTACTGGACAGCAAGGTTACCAAGACCGCCGGCTCCATAAATGGCAATCCATTCGCCCGGCTTCACATCTGCGACTTTAATGGCTTTATAAGTGGTGACACCTGCGCAAGTAATGCTCGTCGCCTGCCTTGGATCCAGCCCTTCCGGCACTTTTACGGCGTAATCCGCTTTGACAATGCACTGCTCTGCCATGGCTCCGTCGACACTGAAGCCTGCATTTTTCACATCACGGCAAAATGTTTCATTTCCCGTTAAACAGTACTCACAATGCCCGCAGCCTTCAAAAAACCAGGCAACGCTTACACGATCGCCCACTTTAAGAGAAGTGACACCATCCGCGACTTCCCTGACAATGCCGACTCCTTCATGGCCGAGAATGCGTCCCGGCACATCGCCAAAGTCGCCCTTTGCCACATGCAGATCCGTATGGCAGACACCGCAGTATTCGATATCCACCAAAGCTTCCCCATATTCAAGTGGACGCAACTGCACATCTTTGACCTCTACCAGTTTTTGCTTATCAGAACTGACGACTGCTGCTCTCATGCGCATCCCTCCAGAACATATTCGTTGGATATTTCGCAATCTTGGTTTTATTATAATGGCTGCTCTCTGGGCGATCAAGATTTTTTGAAAAATTTTATGATTTTCCCTCTTCGTATATGTCTAGCTTACCTTCCTTGAAACAGGGTATAAATATAGAAACCTTTCTGCCATACTGCGATGAGAAAATAGGTGAGTACGTATGAATATGGACAAGCTGAGTCAAGTGACACCTGGTGTTTACAAGATTGAAGAAAATTATGTTGGCGAAGCCATGAAGAACCTTCGGGAAAACCAATTGATCATTCAAGGCGATATTTTTTGGCACAGCCATGAAACAAAAAAAGTGAAACTGTTGAAGCGTGCCAGTTATTTAGTCGGATACAACCCGTTCATGAAAATGGATTACGACTATTTAATAGAATTAAAAAGTTTGCTGGAAATTTTGCTTGAAGACAAAGATCCTGACCTCGTCCACTGCATAATTAAAAATGCCAGATGGATTACAAAAGATTATATATACACGATCACGGATAACAAAATCAATATTGAAGTGAACCTGACTTAGCTTTCAAGGCAGGACCTTTGTGAAGGTTTTTACAAAGCAGGGGGCCGGGAACTTCTGCACCCCGCGTCGAATGATAGATCATGAAAGGGAACGCAGGCAAGACAGGGCTTAAAAAATTTATCTTACTTGGATGAACAGACAGGCTTGGCATTTTACCCAAGCCTGTCTTCATGATATAAAGTGGAATAAGCTCCGGATTTTTAAAACACTGAAACAAAAAATTTATCATTTTTTGCATGCTTGCCGTTGTACCTTTTGGCCAAACGCTTAGATTTGAACTTACTTTAGCAAAAACGCATAGGCCTGGCGGTTTAACCCCAGGCCTGCTTTTAGGATATAAAGTGAATCAGGTTTTGGTTTTTTAAACCACCGAAACAAAAAATCATTATTTTTTTATGCTTGCCGTGTACCCTTTGACCAAACACTCAGATTTGAACTTACTTTAGCCACAATCCCAAAGGCTTGGCGGTTTAACTCCGGGCCTGCTTTTAGGATATAAAGTGAATCAGGTTTTGATTTTTTAAACCACCAAAACAAAAAAAACATCATTTTTTGCATCTTTGTCGTTGTACCTTTTGACCAAAAGTTCAGATTTGAACTTACTTTAGCCACATCCCTCTGGCTTGGCAGTTTAACCCCAACCCGGGGACTATCTTCATGATATAAAGTGAAATAAGCTTTGGTCTTTTAAAACACGAGAACAAAAAATTTTTCACTTTTTTGTTTGCTTGCCCCTCTACCCTTTGGTCAAATGTTCAGCATTGAACTTACTTTTGCCAAAACCCATAGTCTTGGCAGTTTAACCCCGTGACTGTCTTCATGATATAAAGTGAAACAAGCTTCGGTTTTTTAAAACGCTGAAACAAAAAATTTAACTTTTTTTCTTGCTTATCGGTGTACCTTTTGGCCAACTGCTCAGCTTTGAACTTACTTTTGCCAAAACCCACAGGACTGACAATTTAACCCCAGAACTGTTTTCATGATATAAAGTGAAATAAGCTATGGACTTTTAAAACACTGAATCAAAAAATTTATCATTTTTTTGCAGAACATTTTAACAGGGCAGACGAAAAACATCCAAATTACCAAACGTTATCAGCGGTCTGTGAGATTGGCGGTATTAAGAACTGCACTTATATTCGGTATCATGAAGTAAACATGACTCAGTTTTTCCGGTTACACCCTCCAAATTTTTTTACAAAGCAGTGAATATCTGCAAGAAATTATGAAAGCGGAAACAAAAGGGCGTATACTTAGAACAACATAGAATGGAGGTGTTTATTATGGCAAAATTACAAGGAAAAACTGTACTTATCACCGGCGGATCGCGGGGTCTTGGTGCGGCAATGGCCATTACGTTTGCAGAAGCAGGTGCAGAAAATTTGATTCTAGGTGATGTGTTGCTGGAAGAATCAAAAGAGATTGCCAGAAAGATTAAAGAACAATTCGGAACAAACGTCCTTCCGATTCAGCTTGACGTAAGCTTGGAAGAAGATTGGGGAGATGTGATGGAAACAATCCGGAGAACTTTCGGAAAGCTCGACATTCTAGTCAATAATGCTGGCATCAATAAGCGGGCCAAGTTTGCCGATTGTGAGCTTGAAGATTGGAACAGGGTCATTGCCGTTAACCAAACGGGTGTCTTTTTAGGCATGAAGCACGCCTGCCAGCTGTTGAAGGAGCAGCCGAAAAGCGCAATTGTGAACGTGTCTTCGATTGCCGGCCTGACCGGTTATTTTGCTGTGCCTTACACTGCAAGCAAATGGGCAATCCGTGGGATGACAAAAGCTGCCGCAATGGAATTCAGTGATTGGGGCATCCGCGTTAACTCTGTCCATCCGGGATTTGTTTACACGCCGCTGACGCAAGCTGCAAGCAAAATGGTGGATGCTTTCAATGAAATCACAGCCCTTGAGCGTCCGGGCGAACCTGAAGAGATCGCCAAAGCCGTTGCCTTCCTGGCTTCTGATGACGCTTCCTACATCACCGGCGCCGAACTGGCAGTGGACGGGGGAATGACAGCAGGAGGCGGTCCAAGACATGTCGTAAAAAATTTGAACTTGCTTTAGCCCCACTGGCCTGGCAGTTTAACCCCGGAACTGTCTTCATGATATAAAGTGAAACTAGCTTCGGTTTTTTAAAACACTGAAACAAAAAATTTTCATTTTTTTGTTTGCTTGACGTGTATCTTTTGGCCAACCGCTCAGATTTGAACTTACATTTGCCAAAACCCACAGGCCTGGTGGTTTAACCTCAGGACTGTCTTCATAATATAAAGTGAAATAAGCTTTGGACTTTTAAAACACTGAAACAAAAAAATTTTTCATTTTTTCACGCCTGTCGTTGTAGCCCCTGACCGAATGTTCAGCTTTGAACTTACTTTTGCCAAAACCCACAGGCTTGACGGTTAACCCCGGACCTGTCTTCATAATATAAAGTGAAGTAAGCTTCGGATTTTTAAAACACTAAAACAAAAAATTATCATTTTTTTGTTTGCTCGCCGTGTACCTTTTAGCAACGCTTAGATTTAAACTTACTTTAGCCAAAACCAACAGGCCTGTTGGTTTAACCCCGGGCCTGTTTTTAGAATATAAAGTGAAACAGGTTTCGGTTTTTTAAACCAACAAAACAAAAAAATTTATCATTTTGTTACGCCTCTTTTTAAGGTCTTGCAGGTACAATATGCCTTATTTTTTCAGTGTGGGAACGATGCCATCCTGCATAAGCTTTCCTGATTGTGATTTTGGCATCTTCCAGTATAGATCCAACTGTATTGCAGTTTTTCTCAGGGAAGGGAAGATGTTGTCCTAATAAAAGATTCATGGATATAGCCGCTCGGATCTGGTTCAAGGGCGGTTCGATCTTTAAAAATCCTGATAAAAAAAGGAAAAACGGTTTTGGTTCACCTAATAATTCTCAAGTTCTTCATCCAAGTCTTTTTTTAGTCTTTCTGTATCTACTACGACTGAATCAACGTTATTCCAAAATATGGATGGCTTAATACCGTCTGATTTCATCCCAGGTAACCATTCGTTCATAAATTCATAAAGGTCAATTTTTTTTGCATGGTACTCTTTCCATTCTTCTACTGCACATTTTTGTGCAAATTCTTTTTTCGGCCAAAAATTTACAAGCGGACATCCGTTATCATCCTTAGACATCGCCCAACCATCGTGGTATAGTCCCCAAACTTCTTCATAATCAACACTCTTTTTAATAAAATATTCATATCTTTTAAACGCTTGGAGTGTCAAAACTGCTTCAACTTCTTTTGAATTCATAGATTCCACTCCTTGTTAATTTTCAGCTTTTTCCATATCCGTCATGCTTATGCTGTGTTCGGTGATCATTCGATCAAACAATTTCAAGAGCCATGGGGGAAATGATCCGTGAAAAAAAAGCCATAACAATTTTAGCCATGGAAGAATGATGGCGCGCTTTTAACCCTTCGACCTTGTTTATGCACTTTCATCGTTTGGGTTCATTTTCTTATTTATGGCGTCCATCCCAAATTCATTCAGGACTTTCTTAAATTTGTCCAGTGAGCTGGAATAATTTGTGTTAACCAGTATCGAAAAATTCTCTCTAATTAACCGGGCCCCGTATTGTTTACTTCCGCTCATGTAAATCGCAATCCCTTTTATAAAAGACAATTCAATCACATCGAACATGACACTTTTTGGTGTATGGCTATTTAATACTTGATTGCAGAGCAATAATGATTTTTGAAAGTCCCTGTTTTTTAAGAAGTAAAATGCTAGGGCCGAAATAAATGACGTAAAAATTTGATAGCCAGTCTCCATCTCTTTATATTTTTCAATGGAACGAAAAATACCGTTGCTGATTCTTTCAACGAATTGCTTAACAAGGAAAAATAAAATGTATTTCAGCAGGGTCAATTCATATGTACACCAATCATCAACTTTTAAGAGATATTCTTTAACGGGTTTAATGATTTCACTGATTTCTTCATTCTTATCTTCCATTCTTAATATATGGGCTTTGCAAATACAAAAATAATGATGATACATAAAGTCATTTGAGATGAGATATTTTTCATAAATCTTTTCTTTCAGCGTTTTAAGCGTATTTACATCATTAGTGTTTAATGCTTCCTGCACATCCCGGATCACTTTCCATGAACAGTTATGCGAATAATTGTTAGAAATATATAAAAACTCCTCAATGGGGACATCAGTATATCTAAAATGTTGATCACGTCTTTAAAGGTTGGCTCAGAATTTCCTCTTTTGATTCTGGATAACTGTGATTGGGACAATAATATCCTTTTTTCAAAAAAAGATTGAGAAATTCTTTTTCCTGTACGTATTTGTTTGATGACACTCCCATATTCACTCAAAGATCCAACCCCTCTCTTTTATGATGCATATATACATATTATCACGTCATCAACATAAAACAATAATATTTTGAAAAGTCATGGTATGATGTCTCCACAACGAGAGGAGAATGTGAAATGAAACAGAATGTAACCTTTGTATCTGGAAATGTCTCAACAACGGAAAGAATGTCATCAAAAGAAAAATGGATTGTTTTTAGTTTCTTTTTAGCCGTTTTTATTGTCGGTCTGGATTCCTTTATTATCTCACCTTTGTTAGCCGTTATCGGAAAAGGTCTGCATACAACTACGCAAGGCATGGGATGGGCCGTAACATTATATGCCACTTTTTATGCAATCGGAGCGCCGATCATTGCTCCCTTTTCTGAAAAGTCAACACGGAAGAAAATGATCATGGCAGGGCTGGCAGTATTTACAATGGCAACCATCTCATGCGGATTTGCTAATCAATTGTGGTTCTTTTATGCCGCAAGAGCCTTAGCCGGATTGGGAGCTGCCATGTTTACTCCGAATGTTTACGCCTATATCGGTGGGAATTTCAACAGGGAACAAGTTGCTAAAGTGATGGGGATGGTCATGGCAGCATTGTCCCTTTCAATTGCCGTAGGTGTCCCAATTGGTTCTTTTATAGCAGGTTCTACCAGTTGGAATTGGACGTTTTGGATTTCGGGAATTATTTCTTTGATTGCTTTATTCATTATTATGGTGAGTGTCAAAAAAGATATCCCGTCAAATAGGGCAGCCAATCATAATATTTTCAAACACTATCAAAATATCATTGCAAAAAAGCAAGCATGGCTCGGATTATTTATGATGTTGTTTTGGATGTATAGTTTCTATGCAATTTATACTTTTTTAGGTGTTTACATCGAGAACACATTTTCACTATCCACGAATCGTATCGGGTTGGTTTTTATCGCTTACGGCTTAAGTAATTTTGCAAGCTCATTTTTTGGGGGATGGATCAGTAAACCTTTAGGGATGAAAAAAACCATTATTCTTTCCGGACTTGTTTGTACTGTTCTTTACCTATTACTCGCCTTAACCAACCATAGCATAGTCCTATTTATTATTGTCTTAGCTTTAGTGGCATTTTTTCAAGGGGTAGGGGTTCCCCAATTAACGACTTATAATGCTGTAGTTTTACCGGAAAGCCGATCGACCATGACATCCTTGAGCAACTCGTTTTTATATCTCGGGTTAACCCTTGGTTCCAGTGTAGGCGGATATCTGATCCAAAGTTATTCCTTTCTGGTTCTTTCTATTGTTTCAATCGTTTCGATATCAATATCAGTCTTCATTTCGAAAGCCGTCTTAGCTAAGAATTTATAGGAGAACTCGCGGGTTTCTCTGTTAGCTCAACAATGTATGTACAGCCTGCTTACTTGATGACGTTGTGCGAAAGGAAAAATTAGTTGCTGCGATGCATGTTGAACGAATCTTAACCGAGTATAAAGCATTATAGGAATGGGGGTAGCTATAGAACCGGGTGGGAAGGCATAAAATAATGAGGAACTCGATTGTTGGAATAGTCTTCTAGGATAATCACCGGATTACAAGGTCCGCTGTAGAGATTGGTTCGAGCTCCACTTTGGATATGGAAGAAGACTGGAGAGACTTTGGTTGCACATACTACATAGAAACTGTTATTCTATATTATGAATAATTTAAATTATTGTAAAGGAGATCATTTTTATGTCTAAAGTTGCAATTGTAACAGGATCAGCTGGTGGGTTAGGAAAAGGTATTGCAGAAAGATTATGCTCAGATGGTTTTAGTGTTGTTGTTCATGATATTAACGAACAACTATTAAATGAAACCGTCAACGAATTTAAAAATAAAGGTTATGATGTTATTGGCGTCAAAGGTGACGTGTCTAAACGAAATGACCAATTTAATCTTGTTAAAAAAGGTGTTGAGAAGTTTGGCCATTTAGATGTATTTGTAAATAATGCTGGAATTGATGCAGTATCCCCATTCTTAGAAATTACAGAGGAACAGCTGAATAAGCTCTTTAGTATTAATGTAAATGGCGTTGTTTTTGGTACTCAAGCAGCAGCCGAACAATTTATAAGCCAGAAATCAAAAGGGAAAATTATCAACGCATGCAGTATAGCTGGACATGAATCCTATGAAATGTTGGGTACATACTCAGCTACGAAACACGCAGTTAAATCCTTTACTCATTCCGCTGCCAAAGAGTTAGCCAAATATCAGATTACAGTGAATGCATACTGCCCAGGTGTCGCTAAGACAAAAATGTGGGATCGAATTGATGAAGAAATGGTCAAATATAGTGATGATTTAAAACCTGGTGAAGCATTTGAAAAGTTTTCTTCTGAAATAGCATTAGGAAGATATCAAACCCCAGAAGATGTAGCAAACTTAGTTTCATTCTTAGCATCAGATGACGCTGATTATATAACAGGACAAGCAATCTTAACAGATGGTGGACTTGTATATAGATAATAAAGGTAAGCTATTACTTACTGTATATTAAAATCATAGGGGAAGCCGCGTCATTGCAAGATGGCTTCCCCTATGACTGACAATAATGTCGTCAACGTTCGGACAAATATTGCCGTCAATTTTTCGGCATTTTAAAGTGTCAGTGACAATATGAGGTTTTTCCTACCTTTTCTTGTGTTGTTAACTTATTTTTTAATGTTGCACCTCAAAAGGGTACCCGTTATACAGTAACAGGTACCCTTTTCTTCTCAGCTATTTTTTGGTGGTACCAGCGATTGGTAAGCTATCAAGTGGTGACCTGTGAATGGGAGAAAATGAGGGAATGTAATTGGATGAATTGTGTGACCCAACTTGTCTGAAGACTAAACCCTTCTCTCTAATCATCATGATGCAAAGTTTTCATGTGAGACACAAGGGGTTTTGGCGGACCTTCTATTCAATCCGTATCCAATGGAACGTTACTTGGACAAGCTGGTTAGAATTTGATTGAGGGAAGGAAAACGATTCAACTAAAGGAGATGGATAAATGATACATATTCTATTTGGTGCAGCAGCTTCAGGCAGCTTGAAACATGCATTAAGGAAAATGGGCCTTGATAAGAAGGATAAGGTCATCTCTTTTTGGGATATATTTTCCATTGGCCCCATTTATAATTTAAATGAGGAAATCGGCGTTAAATCCAGATTTAAGTGGATGGAAAAGTGCATGAGCGATGAATTCGATGAAATTCCGAATTATCTCAAAGAATTTAAAAGATCACTCCATCAGATCAACTCAGTAGCTGATGGGGAGCATGCGATCATTTGGGTCGCTGATAATGCACACGAACAAGTAGGATTGCGATTCGCTGTGTATCTATTAAAAGATAAAAATATGGATATAACCGTTATAAACACGACAAAGGAGTATGAAAAACGATTCCCGGTAAAAAATGTAAAATATACATTGCTTCATTCAGGCGAAATGATCCCTGAAAAGTTCCAACACATATATGAACATGGGGCTGGAAATCTGATGACGGACCATGATAGAACAGGTTTGAAAAAAGAATGGCTTAGTATTGCAGAAACCCGGGAGACTTTAAGGATCTGGCAGAATGAAAAAATATGTAGCGTTTCTGAAGACTATTTCGATGAAGTTATTATCGACAAAGTAAAAAAATTGCATGGTAAAGGCAAGGAAAGAAAATTTATAAATTCGTCCAGGGTCATTGGCGAGGTAATCGGGCATTTAGACCAATACGTGGGGGATACATTTCTTGAATATCGCATCAGAAAGCTAATTGAAGCTGGCGTATTCGAAACGAAAGGCCGTCTTGAAGCGATGCGGTTTTACAGCATAAGACTTAAATGCTGACATGATGGATGCAAAGTATAAGCTGCTTTCTGAACGGAACCCAGACTAGGAACGCCGCAGAATCATAACATAAAAATGTTCCCCGTGATCTTGCACAAAAACTGCATTAGAGAATCGGATTCTAAAAGGGCAGGATGGATTACCAGCAATAGAGGAAACAGAGATCTTTTTTCCTCTTTCCAAACTGGCCTTTATCCTCTAATGATTCCATGAAAACCCCTTCCCCGGTTTTTCCGAGGAAGGGGTTTTCGTATACCCAACTTTTGTGAATTAACGCGGCAGCCTTGCCCGCCTGTCCGGAATCGGGTCCATTGCTCCTTCTGCACTATTTTGATACCAATACGCAACGGTTGACACGTCATCTTCCCTTTCAAATAATTGAATGTCATCATTTCCTATTTGCTGTAATGTTACTTTCAAATTTTCTTTAAACGCAATGGGATCCAGGAGATGCCACCGGTATAATCCATGCCGGGGCAATCCGTCGTCACCAAATGCATGAACCGCATTCAGTTTGCCGGTTTCAAAACGGTCTCTTGTAGCATCCCGATTGGAATGGAATGGATAGCCCAAGAATAATGTTGAGTAATTTTTTGCAGAAGGTCTGCCATATAGATCCTTCTGATGAAAAGCCCAGGCTCCCCCGAAATAATCTTCTGTTCCTGTAGAAGAGATGGTGGGATACTGTTCGTCGCCATCAATATAAAATTTAAATTCACCTTCTCCCCACCAATATCTTTCCAAAGCAGTCAGAGCAAGAAAAGTTCCCACATAATATCCATGTCCATGAATATTGTCAATTACCACATAATCTTTTTGTAATTTGGTTTGTCTTTCCCGATTCCAATATGCATGGAAGTAAAGTACATCATTATCCAATTCATCTACTAAATTATAATTAATGGTATAAAAGAAGGATGAAATATCTTTAGGATGCTCATTTGTAACGCATATTCCGCACGTA
>NZ_JARTJQ010000035.1:0-2528 GCF_036225245.1 Weizmannia sp. CD-2023 | reverse complement strand
CTGCCAAAAAGACAAAACAAGCCGCACCTAGGCTCGAAATGTCCTTTTGAACCTGCCAAAAAGACAAAACACGCTGCACCCGAGCCCGAAATGTCTTTTTGAACCGGCCAAAAGGACAAAACAAGCCGCACCTAGGCTCGAAATGTCCTTTTGAACCTGCCAAAAAGACAAAACACGTTGCATCCGAGCTCGAAATGTCTTTTTGAACATGCCAAAAGGACAAAACACGCGGCATCCGAACCCGAAATGTCCTTTTAAGACAAAACACTGCAAGGATGCTGACAGCCTTGGCAAAAATTTAAATGCAAGGATGTTATAAAATTTGCACTTGAAGCTGATTCAATTATAGAGAAAACAAAATCGAATTTTTAAAGATGGATTCTTCTAGAGCTTACTCAGAATCGGATTCGTTCAGTAAGGCCTAAATTACTTTTGAAAAAATAAAGTTCGTTTTAGAATGTGCAAATAACTGCAATTCATCAATAAATTGCTCCGCGTCTTCAAATGAGTGGAAGCGGGCTTTTAACATAAAGCATGCTTCACCAGCAATACGATAACAAAAATCAACATTCGAATACTGGCATATTTGCTTTTTAAAATCGTCATAACGATTATTTTTAATTGTCGCTTCAATGATGGCTTCAATGGGGTAGCCCAGTTTTTTTTGATTCAGTTCAATGGTATAGCGTTTAATGATATCCTGTTCTTCTAATTGTCGTACCCGCTCTCTCACAGCCGGGGCTGATAGATGAATACGCCTGCTTAGCTCGCTCATTGATAACCGGCTATCTTCTTTCAATTCATGTATAATTTGTTCATCAATGAAATCCATTTCTTCAAATTCCTTTCCAATTTGAAATTCAAATCAATCAAATGCCTTTTAATCGGTATGTAAAAGCCGCACGCTTTATTTTACACTATTTTTGGGAGGGATGAGCATGACACTGATACCATTACATGAAAGAGGAAATACGCCATTTCAACAATTGCTGGGATATAATGCGTCCATTCTGAAATACTGGAACAAGCTCAGTGATGAATTTGAAAAGGATGGCCGGTTATCAGCGAAGTTAAAAGAAGAAGTCCGGCGTACACTTGCACAAAAAAATGGCTGCCTGTATTGTAAGGCAAAAGGCAAACCGAACCCCGCTGATTACGATGAAAAAACAGCGGTATGTACCGGATTTGCTGAAGCTTTTCTTGCGGGCAAAGGACAAACATCTCCAAATGTAACAGCGGTTTTAAAGGAGTATTTAACAGATGCGGAGATAAGTGAGCTGATTGCTTTCATTTGCTTCACAACAGCATCACAATATTTTGGCGCCCTCATGCAACTGGGGGAGCAACAAAGATAAGTGAAACTTCCATCAGTGGTGTTTATCCACTGATGGAAACCAATGGAGATGGTTTGATGCCTATTTCTCTCCTCTGCAGAAAGTCCCCCTTTTTTTCAAGAAAGCTAAACGTAAAACCAAATTGTTATTGCAATATAAAAGTATTTGATGTTATAATACTCTAAATTCTTTAAATCAATAAAGAAAATAGAAATATAGAATAAGAAAGGGATTTTGATATGGCATTATCTTTGGAAGCCGAAAAAATCGATGCATTGGTCGAACAAGTCAAGGAAGATGTAATCCATTGGCGGAGGCATTTGCACCAAAACCCGGAGCTTTCCTTCAAGGAAGTCGAAACATCGCAATTTATATACGATACGCTTGCATCTTTCGGGGGTTTGGTGTTGTCCCGCCCGACAAAAACGAGTGTGGTAGCCCGGCTGAAAGGAGCAAAGCCCGGCCGTGTTTTAGCGATTCGCGCCGATATGGACGCGCTCCCCATTCAAGAAGAAAATGCATTTGATTTTGCCTCAAAGCATGACGGTGTGATGCATGCTTGCGGCCATGACGGGCATACCGCGATGCTGCTTGGAGCCGCGAAAATTCTGGCCGGCTTAAAAGACCAAATCGCCGGTGAAATCCGTTTTCTGTTCCAACATGCCGAAGAACAATTGCCGGGCGGGGCTGAAGAAATGGTCCAAGCCGGTGTCATGGACGGTGTGGATCAGGTGATTGGCGCTCATTTATGGTCACCGCTTGAAGCTGGAAAAATCGAGTTGGTGTCAGGACCGATGATGGCGGCACCGGATGCTTTCTATATCACGATTAACGGAAAAGGCGGACACGGGGCACAGCCGCATTTAGCAATCGACAGCATTGCAATTGGTGCACAAGTTGTAACAAACCTTCAACATATTGTTTCAAGAAATATTGATCCCTTAGATCCCGTTGTTCTTTCCGTGACCCAGTTTATAGCCGGTACTGCGCATAACGTCATTCCCGGTTCGGTTTTCATCAGCGGCACCGTCCGGACGTTTAAGCCGGCGTTGCAGGAAGAAGTGATCCGGCTGATGGAACGCGTCGTGAAAGGCGTAACAGAAGCGCACGGAGCGGCTTATGATTTTCAATACGTGAAAGGTTATCGTCCCGTTATCAACGATCCGGAAGTCACGGCAAAGCTGCGTGAAGTAC
>NZ_JARTJQ010000034.1:0-33870 GCF_036225245.1 Weizmannia sp. CD-2023 | reverse complement strand
ACTATTTAAATCTAGCGTTATTTGCGGTAAAGTAGCCATTATAAGAATCCTTTCTGATGGTTATTTCGTAGTTGCTTTAACCTTATCAGAAATGGATTCTTTTTGCATTTATTTGATGCATGAACAACTTAGGTTAATTCCATGGTAGATTAACGTTTGTAGATTATTTTGGTATTTCTATGAATAATTCAGGTTCATATAAATTTTTCTTAGCTGTTAAGAAAAAAATAATCAAGCCCAATGCCATTCCTATTGCTGCCATTCCGAAACCGAGATGATAATTCACCTTTTGTCCTAATGTTCCAACAATATAAGGTGCAATAAAAGCCCCAATATTAATGCCCATATAATATATGCTGAAACCGGCGTCCCGGCGGATATCATCTTGGGTATATAAATGTCCGACTGCATTTGAGGCATTTGGTTTGAGAAGCCCCGTTCCGACAATGATGAGAACCATTGAGATAAACAAAGCCACTACTCCGGCCGGTACAGCTAAAGCGATGTGGCCTAACATAATGAATACTCCGCCTAACAGTATAGAATGGAATGTGCCGAGCAAGCGGTCGGCCAGCCATCCTCCAATAATACCCGACATAAAGACTAAAGCCCCGTATACGGACATGATGGCGGCAGCCGTACCTTGAGACAACCCCAAGCCTCCATGTACGATTTGGTCATACATATAAAAAAGAAGAATAGCACGCATGCCATAATAAGAAAAACGTTCCCACACTTCTGTAAAAAATAACGTCGACAAACCCTTAGGGTGGCCAAAAAAACCTTTCTGCGGCGGCAAGTAGGATGGCTGGACTTTTTGGTTCTTTACAGCATTTTCGGAATCGCGCATTCTTTATTCTCCTTAATTTTGGTTTAAATTTTTAATTTCTGACATTATTAGGTAAAAATATAAAGTTATAACTTTATATTTTTATAACTTTTGATTGTAAAAATATCACTAACATTTTTTATCCAAATTCACTTACATGTTGAGACTAACTTCAATATAATAATCGACTTTATCATGACGTATGACGAACTTGGAATATTCTACAGGGACGTTTTTTTCGGTAAATGTCACCCGTTCTATAACAAAAAGGGGTGTGCCCTTTTTTATTTTTAGAAGATTAGCCTCGTAGGAATCCGAACTGATAGACGAAAAGTTGATCTTCACCTTGTCTAGACTAACCCCGTTTTGCTGAACCACGTTGTATATAAGTTCTTTTTCTGTCATTTCAGGTAAAAAGTTTCTGCACAAATCATGAACTAAAAAAGTGTGTTCTATCGCAGCAGGTTCATCATTCTCATATTTAAGGCGAATCATCTGAATAACTTGATCCTCTTTTTTCAACTTTAACTTTTCTGAAATGACATCATCAGCTTGAACAATTGAAGAATATAGCAATTTATGTGGGCTCATCTTCACTTCTTCGCTACCGAATGTCACGACATCCAAAATGCTTTTTTCTTCTGTTTTCTTCGATACAAAAGTACCTTTTCCTCTAACACGATACAGTTTGCCCTTCTTTACTAATTCCTGAACCGCTCTTTTCACAGTAATTGCACTTACGTTAAAGATGCGCGCCAATTCTTTCTCGGTAGGTATTTGAAATCCTTCTTCCCATTGGCCAATGGATATTTTTTTGTCAAGAATTTCTTGTACCTGATGATATAAAGGAGTTGGTAGATTTTTGTCGATTTGCATGCTGCTCCTCCAAAAGTTATAACTTTATAAGTTAGTATAATAACAAAAATCACAATTGTCAATATTTATTTAGGATCAGGCACCGCGTAAACTTCCCCATAAACACGAGTCTCCCCATAAAGTGCTGGATTCAAAAAGAAATGCCCTACCTAAAACCGTTGGGGAAGTGGTGGGAGGGTTCAAGCCTTAAGCTAACCGCAAGAGATTTCCACACGACTTGGATCAGTATTACCTGTATGGGGAACATAATGACGGATTTAATGAATCTTGCTGGCAATAAGCCTAATATCCCTTTTCCGGTTAGCATCCATAGCCATAGTGTATCTAATCCAAGATTAACAACAACTGTAATGATCAATACCGCCATGCATACTCTCCAAAATCGCACGGATTTTCGATATAAAAACAAGCCGTAAATGGCACCTGACAGAAACGCAGAGAGGGTGAAACCAGGAAAATAAGCAGCTCCTCCCGAAAATAGCACCATTCCTATGATATCTGCCAATCCAGCTGTTATTCCTGCAAATAACGGTCCCAATAAGACAGCAGACAAAGCTGTAGGAATAAAAGTAAATCCAATTCGTATGATTGGTGTTTGTATGGACAAGAAACGGGTGAAAATCACTTCTAATGCAATAAAAAGACCGGCAAACACGATTTTTTTAACATTCATTGTTTAACCCCCATTATGTAAACCTACCCCATGTACAGACGTTAACATCAAATTCACAATAGTTTTATAGTTTTATTATCCTCCGCAGGGAAGATGTTGTCAATGTGAAAAAAAAAGGGGGATAAAGCGGCCGAATGCTTGATGAAACAGGGGATAGATCTGCTTCGTTATTGCCTCCTGATTGTTTGTTAAAAGCTGAAATTCTTATCCAATTCTTAAATTTTGCTTAAGGTCTTATTGAATTTTCTGACTAATATATAGTAACAAACAAGTGAAAGGGGATTGAACCGTAATGAAGTGGATAAAAGTTTTAATCGGGGTAATAGTCCTCTCCGTTGCAGGGGGAGCCGGCATTGCTGTCGGAATGAATATGAAAGAAGAACGGCCAGTCGTTTATTCAGACCCAGCCGAAACCATTTCTGCGCCAGAAGCAAAAAAAGAGGAACCTGTTGCTTCTTACACAGTTAATAAAGAAGGCGGGCAGAGCAAAACAGCTAATCCAGTCATTCGCGAAACAGAAGGCAAAGTCACTGCGCTGGATAAACAAAGCATTACCGTTTCATTTCCGTTCGGCGGAAGCGAAACATTCAAGTTGACGAATCAAACAGTAGTCGAAGATTTTTCCTTGCCGTTAAAAAAAGGCGTGCTTGTTGAATTGAAGGCGTCAGGAGAAGAAGCGGTAAAAATCGAAACAGAACGGACAATGGATGTGAAAGCTGTTATCGTATCAGACGAAAAAGAATCAATGAAGGTTGAGGCGAATGGCACAACAAAAAGCTTTACAAAGGGGCACTTCTACCGTCTTGACCGGGACGGCTACCGTGGCAGTCTAAAGGGTGTACCAGTCGAATTGGATCTTGATGAACATGATAAAATTTTATCTGCAGAACTTGATGACGAATTTCTTGATGGCTATGATGACTGACCGTGAAAATTAGGAATACACGAGTAAAAAACTGCCAAAACCCAGGCAGTTTTTTTGCAAATTATACCGGTTTGCTTTTTTGAAAAATGAATGCAGGGGATGAATCAAAGCGGAACAGGCAAGAGCAAACAGCAGGAATCCCGGCCGCCTCCGCAAGAAACCGGAGCCGTCTGGATGGATCATGAGGCATCAACCACTTTTTTAAACTGCAGGCACACCCGCGTCCCTTTTCCTTCTTCGCTTTCAATTTTAATCCCCCCGCCATGCTGGGTCATAATTGAATGGGCGATCGAAAGGCCCAGTCCGGTCCCGCCGGTTCCCCGTGTTCGCGTTTTGTCGACCCGGTAAAACCGTTCAAAGAGATGCGGCAAGTCTTCTTTTGGAATGCCGGTGCCGTGATCTATTACGGTGACCGTCACAAAATCATTATCGCTTCCCACTTCAATCTGTACGGGAAAGCGGCTGTATTTCAGTGCATTGTCCAAAAGGATGACCAGCACCTGGACAAACTTTTCTTCATTGGTCCATGCATACAGCCCGGGTGTTTCAGCTTTCACAGAAATGCTGCGGTTGGATGATTGGCTGAGCCGCTTTGCAGTTTGCCTGCAAAGATTGGCGGCATCAACCGGTTGCAACTCATACGAAACATCTTCACTACGGGCAAGCGCAAGCAGCTGCTCGGCGATCGAATTGAGTCTCCGGCTTTCATCCGAAATGGCGGCAATCCCTTCAGCCAGGATTTCGGGATCATCTTTTCCCCAGCGCCGTAACATGGCAGCATAGCTTTCAATAACCGTAAGCGGTGTTTTCAGTTCATGGGAGGCGTCATAGATAAATTGCTCCTGCTTTTTAAACATGGCCTCAAGCCGGTCAATCATGGCATTAAAGGTAAGCGCCATTTGGTACAGTTCATCGTGATGATTCAGGGCAAGCGGGATCTTTTCAAAGCGGCCGTTTTCTTCAATATCCGCCATCGTCTTCATCATCGTTGAGACCGGTTTTAAGAACAGACCGGAAGTTTTTACACCTACAAATGCGGCCAGCACAATTAAAACAGCAGAGGAGGCCAGTAAGATCGTAAGCAGCAGTCGGCTGTCTTCAAATATGTCTTCGGGGACCACGGAGAGTTCCAACATTCCAAGGTATTTTCCGTTTTCCATGATCGGATAGGAGGCCACAATAGCAGTGAAATCCTCACCTTTAATAGTACGGGTTTGGTCATCTTTCGGAAACACCGGTTTGATGGACAACAGGTCTTCTTCATCGGCTTTTACATAAACCTTTTGGTGCTGTGCATTAAATAAACGGATCATCCCTTCATCCGGTACATGCGTTTGCAATATCGGTTCCGGATCGGAAAAAAGCGCATCCCCGCTGCCCACACTTTCAGCTAATTGTTCAGCACTGTTCTCCAGGCTTGTTTCCAACCGGTCTTTTGAAAAATAAAGAAACGCCAAAAATACAATGGTATTGCCGGCAAAAAGCACAATAAAAGACCAGAGAATAAGCAATGCCGAAAGTTTTTTCTTAATCGACATTAACCCGTCTCCTTCATTGTATAACCAACGCCCCTCACTGTGTGGATCAGCGCTGTTTCGTGCCCGTGGTCAATTTTTTTGCGCAAATAGCCAATATAAACATCTACAACATTCGTATCTCCCGCATATTCAAATCCCCATACTTCATTTAACAACTGTTCTCGGTTTAATACAATGCGTTTATTCTTTAACAAATAACATAAAAGATCAAATTCCCGTTTTGTCAATTCAATCGGTTTGCCGCCTCTTGTCACCTGCCTTGTTGCCGTGTTGACAAGTAAATCGGCAAGGGCATATTCGTGTTTCTTGCTGTTTTCGGATTTGCCGGTATGGAGTGCACCCGTTCTCAGCGCGGCACGGATCCGCGCGAGCAATTCCTCAATATTGAAAGGCTTTGTAATATAGTCATTTGCACCATGGTCTAGCCCATTCACCTTATCGAGGACAGAATTGCGGGCTGTCAGCAAAATGACCGGTGTCCGGCTGTTTCTCATACGGTAGCGCCGCAAAACCTCGAGACCGCTCAAGCCGGGGATCATCACATCCAGCAGTACCAAATCCCAATCTTCGCTTTCTAGCAGGTTGAGTGCTTGTGATCCGTTCTCTACCCAAACGGTATCATAGTGCTCATGCTGCAATTCGAGCTCCAGCACCCGTGCAATTTTCACATCGTCTTCCACAATCATGATTTTTGACAATTCTGGACCAGCTCCTTCTGAAAGTGCATTCCCATCATTATTTTAACAATTTTCTGTTTTGAAAGGAATGCAGTCAGTACTTTTGTTTGAAAAATCAAAGTGCGTTGAAACGGTTTTTAAACTCTTCCGGCCCATCGCCTCAAAGTCAAAAAATGAATGAACTGAATGATTTGATATAACAGAGAGGGTTGTTGGAAGTCGCGGAAGTCGTCGCGTATTCCACTTCCACCGGGATATCCAGATCGTTTTGGAAATTTTCTTTCCGACCATGCCGGATTGGTGGGTGGAGCTGCTGGCAATGTTGGCCCTTTCGAAGTTGTTCAGCTCCGTTCCTTGAAAAAAGCTTCCACTGCCTAAATTGCCATACCACTTTGGGTAGTGTGCGTTTAATCGCTTCCGGTGTTCTTCATTCGGCCTATGGATAAAACCTGGTGGAGCACAATATAGTGGTCGAAAAATTTTGTGGAAACAAACGTTCTTATCGTGTATAATATGATTAATAATTCAATTTTAGCAAAGGATGGGGTAAAATAATGGGAGAAGTACTTATTCTGGAGAAAAAGGTAAACTATTTACCCGGAACTGATTACGACGGGCTTTGGAAGAAAATTATAAGTGAACTGTTTGAGGAATTTATTTTATTCTTTGCACCTGATTTGTATGAGACCATTGATTTTGGAAAAGGAATTGTTTTTCTCGAACAGGAACTGCACAAAGTCATCATCAAGCATAAAAAAGGGAAAAGAATTGCAGACAAAATTGTAAAGGTTTCCTTGAAAAACGGCGAAGAAAAATATGTATTCATTCACATTGAAATTCAAGAAAAACAAGATCCGGACTTTTCCAAACGAATGTTTACTTATTTTTATCGCTTGTTTGATCGCTTCCAAGAAAACATTTATTCCATTGCGATTTTGACCGATTTGTCTAAATCAAATAACTCAGAGCCGTTCCAATACTCCTTTTACGGCACTGAACTTACGTATCGCTTTAACACTTATAAGTTTAATGAAGCGGACATTCCTTCTTTGAAAAAGTCTACGAACCCTTTTGCCATTGCAGTATTGGCGGGTATTTACCTTCATCTAACGGAAAAGAACTATCAGAAACGATATGAAGTTAAGAAAAAATTGTTAAAAGAATTCATCTTATCCAACCAAAATCTTAGTTCTAATTATGCGGAAGCGCTTTGTTACTTTATTGACTATCTTCTGTATCTTCCTGGTGAGTTAACAAAACAATTAACGAAAGAGTTATTTATTCACATTGAAAAGGAGGCAAACCATATGCTGTATTCTGAAGAGCTTAAAGAAGCTCCTACATTTGCAGAGTATCTGAAAACTGTGAAAGAAGAAGGAATTGAAATAGGGATAGAAAAAGGGATTGAAAAAGGGATTGAAAAGGGGAAGGAAGAAGGAATTGAAATAGGGATTGAAAAAGGGAAAATGGAAGAAAAAAGGAATTTGGCAGCCGAGTTATTAAGGGAAGGATTTTCAGTTGAAAAAGTTGCAAAAATGGTAAAACTCAGTATAGATGAAGTGAAAAAAATTAAAAAATGTGTGAATAACTAAATGAATTGAGACAAGGGATGGGCTGCCTTTCTATATAATCAAAGAAATAGTGATTTTAGAGGAGCACTCATTAATTGCCACTGAAAATTTCTTAAGATTGCAAAGCACTTAACAATATTAGCACCCAAAGAGTTCTCTTTGAAAGATTTCACACTAAATAAAGAAATAGCCACATGCAAAATTGACTTTAGCGTGTGGCTTTTAAAAAATGAGCTTCTTGGGTGCTACCTAGTTGTTTTAAAAAAATTTAATAGATAAAAAAGGAACTGACGTTTGCAGTAAAAATCACTTAACATAGCATTTTTTTATCCATTTTTATATTCAATGGTAATTTTTGTAGCGCCAGTATTCTACATCCCGGCTATTCGTTTGATTTTCTAATTAGCCCAAATTCTTCAGGAAAAATTATTCTTCAATTCGAGTTAACTTCACTTCAACTTTAAATCGATCCGGATTTTTTTCCAAAACTGCGATGAACCGTTTTAAGTCTTGAAAGATAATAAATCCTTCTGTTTCATTTTCATAATTCATCGTAAAGGACTCCGGTTTTTCATTATTTTCTTCATTTTCTGTTGCGTCACGTTCAGCTATCTTTTCTGTTTCTTCAACGGCAACTTGGTTATTTGAAGATAATAAGTTATTAATCAACATTTTCATTTCCTTAAACTCACTCATCAGTTGGTCAACACGTTCATCCCCTGCATTTCCAGCTGGTTCTTGTCCGGATTCCACAGCAGCCGGCGTAAAATCTTTTATATTCTCCTGTGCTTTATCTTTCTTATATTCATCTATCCACCCGTTTTTGAGGGCTAATTTTTTCAGATTGTGTTTATAATTATGAACGGAAGAATCTCGTTTCCCCCAAATTTTTGCAATTGATTGGGCGTTCCATTTTTCTGTATATTCGGATATAAGCAGCCATTGATCTTTTTTTGGAAGCTTTTTTAAATCATTAAATGGAATCACTTGGTTTGGATCAGCGTCCGGTTTTGAGTGCGGAATTGTCCGTTTCTTCTTCATTTCAAGTCCTAAATCAGTCAACAATTGATAGTACACCTCTTCTTCAATACCTAATGCTTCTATTATTTCATTCTCTGAATAGGTCTCCCTCCATTTCGTTAAAATTTCCGTTTGTCGTTCTTTCGGATGCGATTTTAAATCTTCGTAGGTCATTAAACTTGTAAACATATTGTACACCTTTACCTTTCCTGATTTTTTATATAACTTTTTTTCTTTCCCTCTTAATAAGTCACTGGCAAAATAAATTTTTCCTATCTCGTGTTTGACTCCCTTTCCCTTTTTTGCATAAGCTCCATAAGAACTAATCTTCTTTTCTTTGATTTCTGCATAATATGTTTGCTTTATGTCATTATGCGTATTTAGCACCGGTCTACCTCCTTTGCATAAATTTGAAAATCGCTTTTCATTCCATATTCTTTCTATAAAATAATTACAGTGTTGGGTTGATGTTGGAGAATTTTCAGTTATTTTTAAGGGACTTTGTTCTATTATTGCTGTCTTGATCTTCAGGGACGATTTCTCCTCCTGCCAGTTGTTTAAGGTACATAAAATTCTTTTTTGAGTTCCAATTTTATACATGATATTCCAATTTACCTACTTATTCCTTTAAGCTGTCTACTAATTAACGGACTATCTATATTATACTAGATCCTATGTATATTATCTACATTGAATGAAAATTTCATCACTAATTTGATAAGCTTTTTTGTCAAAGAAAACATCATCTTTTTATATAAGTTGGACTAAACATTACTTTTTCATGTGTCGCCAAAAGCAATGTCCCTGATCATAATTGATTTTGACGCGAAAAGAGCGCGTACCGGTGGTCGGGTGTCGAATGTATCTTCTAAACCAACAATTTATCAAGATTTTTGTTTACCTTTGTGTAAAATTTGCGCAAAAATTATTGAAAGCCATTACAAATGTCCCTTTTTCTCTTATAGACGTTTTTGGTAAAATTAAGTTATTGATTGAAGAATACTAAATATAGGAGTGACGGCAATGCTTTTGTTTTTTGGTAAGTTTATCTTGCTTTATTTGTTTCTTTCAATTGCATTTGCCTTATTCAAAGTGCTGTATTACAATATCGGCAAAAAATTCGTTTCTAAGACGGCTGATGGAACAATATTGCATTGGGCTTTAAGTGTTTTTGTTAAAAACGGTACGAAAATGGATAGTAATGATTACTTTGTTATGGCTGTTTTGGCGGCTTTATTTGCGATTTACTTGTAAAAAACTCCCAGAATCCACGATATACCAGCAGTTTTTTTATTTTGTTGGATATTCATTATTCTTACAAAATTCTTTAATCTTATTATGGTTTTTTGAAAACTTTTTCCACGCTTTTTGATCCCTTTTTAAACACTGTTGGGCAACACCAGCCAATCCCGCTGTCGCCGGTTCATAATTCTATATCCGCTTTCCTTTACAGTACTTGGCAACTTGCACTGTTTCGTCTCCGTAAAACCCATCAGCGCTGTATTTTGGGAGAGAGCTCGCAGCAATCAAACATTTCTGCAGCGTGTTACCTGGAAACCGGACAACGCTTTTTTTAGAATGGACCCTGTGCATTTATTTAAAGCACGCGATTTTAAAAAGTCGGCTTCCTTTGCTATCCTTTAAGTTATAAACAGGAAAGAAAGGAATAGCGAAATGAAAAAGCATTTAATTTCCGCCATCTCTATTGTTTCTGCCGTGTCAGCCTTGTTGTTTCTGGCCGGCCTGTGGATGGTGTTTGAAGACCAGCAGACGAAAGCAACAGGCGTAAAGACGGAAACTGCCAGAACCGGCAATAACACGTCAAAAGCGGGTGGTACGAAACAAATCACGATTACAGCAATCGGCGACTCGCTGACAAGGGGAACGGGAGATACAGCAGGAAAGGGATATGCGGGTTATGTTGCGGATCGTTTAAAGAAAAAAACGAAGAAGGCTGTTCTGCTCCAAAACAATGGCATCAAAGGGCTTACATCAAGCGGGCTGCTTGAGCAGATCAAACAGCCGCAAATCAAACGCGAACTCAAGAGCGCGGATATCATTTTGCTGACCATCGGCGGCAATGATTTGTTTGCGGGCGGGGAGGCGCTTGACCATTTGAATACCGCCTATATCGAAAAGCTGGAAAAGCCTTATTTGGCCAATTTAAAACAGATCTACGCAGGGATCCGGGCGGTGAACAAAACGGCAATCGTCTATCATGTCGGGCTGTATAATCCTTTTATTGACTTGTCCGAGGCGAAAACGACATCTGCGATCGTCAGAAAATGGAACTTTGATTCTGCTTCTGTCGCGTCTGACTTTCCAAAAATCATCTATGTGCCGACGTTTGACCTTTTTGAACAAAATGTAAACGACTATTTATACAGTGACAAATTCCATCCGAATACGGCCGGTTATCAACTGATCGGAGAGCGTGTTGCTTCCCTGATCCATTATCGGGAGGAGAAAGCGAAATGACGACGATTCCCGCACTTAAGGTTATCGATGTCCATAAAAAAATTGGCAGGAAAGAAATCATCAAAGGCATCAGTTTTGAAGTGATGCCGGGAGAGGTATTCGGATTTCTCGGGCCGAACGGGGCAGGGAAGACAACAACGATTCGGATGCTGACAGGTCTGATCCGCCCGACTTTGGGAAAAATTTTGATCGGCGGAAAAAACGTACGGACCGAGTTTACGGAAGCCATGAAAAATCTCGGTTGCATTGTCGAAAATCCGGAGATGTACCCGTTTTTGACCGGGTATGAAAATCTTGCCTATTTTGCACGGATGGATCCGTCCATTCAGAGAAACAGGCTGGATGAGGTGGCGGCGCTCGTTGGCTTAACTGGCCGGATCCATGATAAAGTAAAAACATACTCTCTCGGCATGCGGCAAAGGCTTGGCATTGCCCAGGCACTCCTTGGGAACCCGAAGCTTTTGATTCTTGATGAACCGACAAACGGGCTTGACCCGGCAGGCATCCGGGAAATGCGCGAATTTATCCGGTCGCTTGCCGAAAAAGCGCATTTAAGCGTCCTTGTTTCTTCGCATTTGTTAAGCGAAGTGCAGCTGATGTGCGACAAAGTGGCCATTATCCATAACGGCCAGGTGATTCGGACCGGGAATGTACATGAGCTGCTTTCCGAAAAAGCGCGTACCTTTTGGAAAGTTGCGCCAATAGAGAAAGCACGCACCTTGCTTCAGGCGGAGACACAGGTGGCAGAAGGAGAAGATGGCCTCCTCGTGACCCCTTATGATGAAGAAAAAAATGCTTTATGGAACGAAATGCTCGTTCAAAACGGGGTCCGGGTGAAAGAAATGAAGGCCGTGCTGCCGGCGCTTGAAGATTTGTTTTTGGAACTGACAGGGGGCAGGAAAAAATGATCCAACTCATATACAATGAACAGCTGAAGCTTTGGAAGAAAAAGCGGATTCTTGTCATTATCTTGATTATCGCCTGCCTTGTTCCCATTTTTACCTACGCGCAGTACAAAGAATCGAAAGCGCTGCAGGAAAAAATCGGGACAACCGACTGGCGGGTTAAGCTCCAGAAACAAATTGTCGATACGCAAAACCGGCTCGGATCGGCAAGCCTTTCTGATGATTTTAAAAAATATTTGCGTATCACATTGAGTCAGGAACAATATTATCTCAACCACAACATCAATCCGAACGCGCCGGGTGCCCCGACGTTTATGCGGGTATTTATTGAAAATGCGATCGGCATGCTTTTGCCGCTGTTCGTCATGGTGGCGGCAAGCGATATCGTGTCTGCTGAGGCGGGCAGCGGGACAATCAAATTATTGCTGACGCGCCCTGTGAAAAGATGGCGCATCCTGCTTAGCAAGTACATTGCCATGCTGCTGTCCGTTTCGTTTATTTTGCTGTGCACTGCCGTATTCACCTATGGTATTTCCGGACTGGTATTCGGCTACCACGGCTGGAACATGCCCATACTTACCGGTTTTACGATAAAAGGGGACGAGCTCCTTACATCACATGTGCATGCTGTTTCGCAATGGAAATATTTGCTCATGGCGTTTGGCCTTGCCTGGTTTGTCGGCGTCGTTTCAGGCAGCCTCACATTTATGCTTTCTGTCTTGTTGCGCAGCACGGCCGCCGTAATGGGGATTATGCTGTCCTCATTGATTGCCGGCGCCATTTTGACCAATATGGTATCGGCATGGCCAAGCGCAAAATATTTGTTTATGGTGAATTTGCAGCTGACAAATTATCTCAATGGTACAAGCCCGCCTGTTGCAGGCATGACGCTCGGATTTTCGGTTGCTGTGCTGCTTGTGTGGCTTTTTCTCTCGCTCGTGGTTTCTTTTGTTGTGTTTACAAAACGGGATGTTTATTAAGAAAAACGGAATTCCGCCAATTTCCGGTAAAATTTTTTCGCTGCATTAATACAATGATAAAGCAGGATTTTTTACGGGGCAGCACGAATTTCGTATGATAAGCAAAGGGGGAGATGCTGTGTTTCAACGGTTTGTCGTTGGGATGGGGATTGCTGTGTTTATGTTTATTGCAGGTGTCACTTATTTTTACTTTAACAAAGGAGAAGCGATTGCAACGGAGGCAGCACCTTCGAAAAAACCGGCTGCAGAGGAAGAGACGGCTGCAAAAGCGGTTATACAGGAAAGCTTCTGCCAGAAGACGCCTGAGCGCAAACTTTCGGCATACAAAAGCATGAGCGAAGAAGCATTGGTGCAGGAAGTACATAATATGACGCATCAAAAAGTGGCGGCAAATGAAAAATGGGGAGCTTCCGAAATCACAAAAGAAAAGGTGGACGCCCTGTATTCGGCAATTAGCAATCAAACTTTTGCGGATACAGAACTGCAGGATATGCTGCTCGGTATATTAAAACCGTGGAAAAAAGGCGATTTCAGCAATGCGGTGAAGGCCCATAATGAGATTTGGGCCTACCAGAAAGGCAACATCGGAAAAGCGGAGCGGCGGCTGACGCCTTCTGAAGAAGCGGCATATATTAAGGAAAATTTCAAATGACATCAGGAAGTGGAAACGGTGAAAATTTTAGGTATATCCGGCTCGCTTACCGGTGAGAAGACCTCCATTGGTGTATATGAGGTGCTTATGGCAATTAAAGCGGAAGATCCGGAAGCGGAAACTGAACTGCTCGATTTAAAAGATTATGAAGTGGAGTTTGCAAGAGGGTTTCCACTTTCTTATTACAATGATGATACGATTGCGGCCGTTAATAAAATGCTTGAAGCGGATATCCTTGTTTTTGGCTCGCCAATTTACCAGGCGTCCATTACAGGCGCTTTGAAAAATTTGCTCGACCATTTGCACCGCGATGCTTTTCAGTCCAAAGTATGCGGCATTGTGATGAACGGCGGCTCGGACAAACATTTTCTTGTTGCTGAATACCAGCTGAAACCGGTGTTAACCTTTTTAAAGGCCACCTGTGCGGTCCGCAATGTTTTTATCCACAATGATGATTTTAATGAGGACAATGAAATCATCAATGCCGATATCCAGGCACGCATCCGAAAGCTTGCGCATGAACTGTTGCAATTGAGAAAAGCTTTCTCCGGAGGCAATCCTGGAAATTTGGGATGATGTACTTTTGCCTAGTGCCGTGGCCGTTGCGCATGGGCGATAGTGGATCATCAGCGAAGCTTAGGTAGACGTGCTCTAGGCGAAGGAAGGCGACCATTTTGCCGTTTATCTTGCCGTATGACGCGTTACCAGCAAAAGGATAAAAAACCCCGGGGCAATTTTTCAGGGGAGAGGAGCTCTAAGTTTTTCCGCTTTCTTAACATTGTATCGTTCTTTTAGGCGGAATAAAAAAGTGCCGGCGGACAGCCGGCGCTTTTTCTTTACTGCAATTCCCTTTTTAAAATCTGTTCCGCATGTGCAACTTGTTCTTTTGTCGGCGGTTCGACACCTTTGAGGGGATAGTCGATGCCGAGCGCCTCGTATTTGTAGACGCCTAACTTATGGTACGGAAGGATTTCGATTTTTTCGACGTTTGGCAGCGAATGGATAAAATCAGATGTTTTTTGCAAATCTTCTTCTGAATCGACGCCGGGAACGAGCACATGGCGGATCCAGACCGGAATATGCTTGTCAGCGAGATACCGGGCGAAATCGAGAATATGCTCATTTGACATGCCGGTCAGCCATTTATGCTTTTCCGGGTCAATATGCTTGATGTCCAATAATACAAGATTTGTATATTTCATCAATTCATCCAGTTTTTCCATAAACCGGGAACTGCGCGAGAAACATCCGCCCGCTGTGTCAATGGCAGTATGGACGCCAATTTCTTTGCACGCTTTAAACAATTCGATCAGAAAATCGAGGTGCAAAAGCGGTTCACCGCCGCTCACTGTAATGCCACCGCCGGAAGCTTCAATAAAAGGCAGGTAATCGCGCACATCGCTCATAATCTCTTCGACGCTCATTTCATTGCCTTCATTGATTTTCCATGTATCTGGGTTGTGGCAGAATTTGCAGCGCAGCGGGCAGCCTTGCGTAAATACGACATAGCGGATGCCGGGCCCGTCGACTGTGCCAAACGATTCAGTGGAATGAATGCGCGTTGTCATGTTCATCTCAATCAAATCCTTCTATATAGATTCCCCATAAGTTAAGTGTTTAATAGGGGGGAGGGGGCACGCAGGTGCATGCCGCCCGAATCAGTTTACATCATTTCATGGAACGTGCGGTTAATGACTTCAAGTTGTTGTTCCCTTGTCAATTTAATGAAGTTTACCGCATATCCCGATACACGGATCGTCAATTGCGGATATTTTTCCGGATGATCCATCGCATCCAGCAATGTTTCGCGATGCAGGACGTTGACGTTTAAGTGGTGCGCTTTTTTCGCCATATAGCCGTCCAGCATGCCGTCCAGGTTGGAGACCTGTGTTTCTTCTTCGTGTCCGAGCGCTTCCGGGACAATCGAGAAAGTGTTGGAAATGCCGTCAAGCGAATATTTATAAGGCAGTTTCGCAACAGATGTCAACGATGCGACTGCGCCGTGCGAATCGCGGCCGTGCATCGGGTTTGCGCCAGGGGCGAACGGTTCGCCTGCTTTCCGGCCGTCCGGTGTGCTTCCTGTTTTCTTGCCGTATACAACGTTCGATGTAATTGTCAGGATCGAAGAAGTATGGACAGCGTTCCGGTAAGTCGGATATTTTTGCAGTTTTTGCATAAACGACTTGACGAGATTGACGGCAATTTGGTCGACGCGGTCATCGTTGTTGCCGTATTTCGGATAATCGCCTTCGACTTCATAGTCAACGGCAAGGCCATCTTCGTCACGGATGACTTTTACTTTCGCATATTTGATGGCGCTTAGAGAGTCGGCCGCAACAGACAAGCCGGCAACGCCGCAAGCCATCGTGCGCAGTACATTGCGGTCATGCAATGCCATTTCAAGCCGTTCGTAGCTGTATTTGTCATGCATATAATGAATGATGTTCAAAGCATTGATATAAACGCCTGCAAGCCAGTCTAGCATCCGATCGTATTTTTCCATGACTTCATCGTAATCGAGATATTCCGATGTGATCGGCTGGAACGGAGGTGCGACTTGCATTTTATACCGTTCATCAACGCCGCCGTTAATCGCATACAGCAAAGCTTTTGCCAGGTTGGCGCGGGCGCCGAAGAATTGCATTTGTTTGCCGATCCGCATCGCCGATACACAGCAGGCAATGCCATAATCATCGCCGTATTCTTCACGCATTAAGTCATCGTTTTCATATTGGATGGCGCTTGTCTTGATCGACATTTTCGCGCAATATTGTTTCCATTTATCCGGCAGTTTCGTCGACCAGAGCACGGTCAGGTTCGGTTCCGGCGCAGGGCCGAGATTATCAAGCGTGTTCAGGAAGCGGAACGAGTTTTTCGTAACGAGTGTACGGCCGTCCAAAGCCATGCCGCCGATCGATTCTGTTACCCATGTCGGGTCGCCGCTGAACAGTTCATTATAGTCTTCCGTCCGTGCAAATTTGACGAGGCGGAGTTTCATGACAAAGTGGTCGACGAGTTCTTGTGCTTCCCGTTCAGTCAGGACGCCGTTTTTCAAATCTCTTTCAATATAAATGTCAAGGAAAGTGGATGTGCGCCCAAGACTCATGGCCGCGCCATTTTGTTCTTTAATGGCAGCCAGATACGCGAAATACAGCCATTGGAAAGCTTCGTGTGCGTTTGAAGCCGGTTCGGAAATATCGAATCCGTAGCTTTGTGCCATTTGTTTCAATTCTTGCAATGCACGAATTTGTTCCGAATGTTCTTCACGTTCACGGATGACTTCTTCTGTCATCAAGCCGCAGCCGATTAAATCGAGATCTTTTTTCTTTTGCTCAATTAAATAATCTACACCGTAAAGGGCAACGCGCCGGTAGTCGCCGATAATGCGGCCGCGGCCGTAAGCATCCGGAAGGCCTGTTACAATGCCGGCATGCCGTGCAGCTTTGATTTCCGGTGTGTAGGCATCGAATACACCTTGGTTATGGGTTTTCCGCCATTCTGTAAAAATATGTTTGATTTCCGGATCAATTTCATAGCCGTAAGATTTTAAGGCACTTTCTGCCATCCGGATTCCGCCAAACGGCATCATCGAACGTTTGAACGGTTTATCGGTTTGGAAACCGACAATTTTTTCAAGTTCTTTGTTTAAATAGCCCGGGCCATGCGATGTAATGGTAGATACAATTTTCGTATCCATATCCAGGACGCCGCCTTTTTCGCGTTCCTGTTTCGACAGTTCCATGACCTGATCCCATAATTTTAAAGTGGCTTCAGTCGGGCCGGCAAGAAAGCTTTCATCGCCTTCGTAAGGGGTTACATTTTTCAGAATAAAGTCCCTTACATCGATTTCTTTTTGCCAGTTTCCTCCTTTGAAGCCTTCCCATTGTTTTTTGGAGAGCGTTGCTTTTGTCAGTAATTGTTCAGTCATTTTAAATGGCCTCCTTTAAGCCTATTAATGAGCTGCCTTCAGAATTGGATGTTTGTTTGTTAAATAGTGAACATTTCTTATTACGCTTTCATTTTAGCATGGTCGATTTTAAAAAGATAGTGATAGCGTTCACATTTTGGGGCCAAAAAAAACAGTTGTCAAAGAATGTTCAAAACATTTGGCCGTAGATATATAATAGAAAAATGCGATGAAAGCGTGTTATAACACAAATTGATCAGTTTTTCACATGATTATTTTTCTTGGGGAGAGTTTGTGATTTGGTAACATGCTCAATATTTCACAAAATTGGCACAGCCAGATGAAAGCGTTTGCGTTATATTTTTCATGTAAGCAGTTACATAAAAGGAGTGGGGAAAGATGTTAACAGGATTACGTACTGATTTTCAAATGCCTTCCGTAAACTTGTTTGGACAGGGGACGGCAGAAGAAATTGGAAACAGGCTGAAAAATCTTGGGTGTCGCAGACCGCTGATTGTAACCGATGAAGGGCTCCACCAACTGGGGTATTCCGAAAAAATTGCAGCCTATATAAAAGAAGCCGGCCTGGAAGTGGCGATCTATCCGAAGGCTGAACCAAATCCGACAGACAAAAATGTGGAAGACGGGTTAAAAACCTATCATGAAGAAAATTGCGATTCAATCGTTTCACTTGGCGGCGGGAGCGCGCATGACTGTGCAAAAGGGATCGGGCTCGTTGCGGCCAATGGGGGCAAAATCCATGATTATGAAGGGCTGGACCGTTCTGAAAAACCAATGGTGCCGCTCGTTGCAATTAATACAACAGCCGGGACTGCCAGCGAAATGACAAAATTTACGATTATTACCGATACGAGTCGGAAAGTGAAAATGGCGATTGTAGATAAACATGTGACACCGGTTTTGTCCATTAATGATCCATTATTAATGGTCGGGATGCCGCCGTCTTTAACTGCGGCAACGGGGCTTGACGCTTTGACCCATGCAGTGGAAGCGTATGTTTCAACTGCGGCCACACCGGTAACAGATGCATGCGCCATTAAAGCGATCCAAATTATTCCGCAATATTTGCCAAAGGCTGTTGCAAACGGCAATGATATGGAAGCGCGTGAACAAATGGTATATGCGCAGTATTTGGCAGGCATGGCGTTTAATAATGCATCTTTGGGCTATGTCCACGCGATTGCGCACCAGTTCGGCGGTTTCTATAACTTGCCGCACGGCGTTTGCAATGCGATTTTGCTCCCGCATGTGTGCCGTTTCAATCTGATTGCGCGGAAAGAAAGATTTGCAGAAATTGCCGTTGCACTGGGTGAGAAGACGGATGGCCTGAGCGTCGACGAAGCGGCGGAAAAAGCCATTACAGCAATAGAAAGGTTGGCAGCACAGCTGAACATTCCGAAAGGCTTTAAAGAACTCGGGGCTAAAGAAGAAGATATCGAAATCCTCGCCCAGCATGCGATGCAGGACGCGTGCGCAGCCACAAACCCGCGCAAACCAACACAAAAAGAAGTGGAAGCGATTATAAAAGCAGCGATGTAAGGAAGAAGACGGAGGGGAATTTGAGTAAACTGGCACCTGCAGGCTGGGCACTTTTTCCAAGTGTCCGGCCTGCAGGTATTTTTTGTCTATACCTTTTTTCAAAAGACAGGCGTCCATGTCGCGACGGAAAAAACAGCTGGCGCAAATTTTCCGGATTGCAACCACCGCCCGCAATGCATACCAGGTTCTGGGCAAGTGGAAGATGAGCCTGTTGGATTGGAGAGGGACGAAAAAAATCCCCTTTAGAAGAACCATACGAGAGATTCAAAGCAAATGGCTCCCTGATGGTTTACCTAGGAGGGGTTACGTAAAATTAGACAAAGCGACAAGCACACAAATCGTACGTTCATCGCCCGTTTTGGAATTTATGATTTGCTCAGCGGTTGTAGCAAAATAACGTAATTTTGGTATTCATTTGAGAAACCTTTATGGATTTCTAATATTTCCTGATTTTTAAGGTTCAATTTAATTTGTCTTTGGTTTTTCTTTTCAAATGAATAAGATTGACGGATAGTACTATCTGATGAGGTGATTTGTACAAATGGTTTTCGGTTATGCGTTTTTTCATGGTCAACAAAAGACAATCTATATTTTCCTTCTTGCAGTTGTTTTCCCACTCTGTAATAACCGGAATGTTGAATGAAGTAATCTCCATTCTTATCTTTTTTTAATCTATATAAAACGAATTAATCATTTTTGCTCACTTCCTCGGTCCTTTTTTGGGTATATAGATTGTAACTATCCTAAAAAGGGCGGAGAAAAAATGTTGAATCAAGAACTTGAACAATTGCGAAACGCTATGCAAAACACAAGGGATAAACATCTTTATGAGCGTTATCTCTCTGTGCTGTTACATTTAGAAGGCCGGACTTATCCAGAAATTGCTAAGATTATAGGACGTACCCGGCAAACGGTCATGAATTACTGTCATGCTTATGAAGAAGGAGGAATCTCCAGCCTTCAAATGAAAAAACCAACAGGTAAACCTGAGAAATTAACGGAAGATCAACAAAAGCAGTTGGCCGAAACCATTATAAACAAAACCCCTGCAGAAGTTGGGTTCGAAGCAAAATACACTTGGACGCTCCCGTTAATCGCCGATTGGATCCAGCGTGAATTTCAACAGTCGTATACCCCAAGGGGCGTTTCTAAAATGTTACACCGGCTTGGGTTTAGCTATACAAAGGCCACATATACTTTGGCAAAAGCAGATCCTGAAGAGCAAAAAGCATTCAAAGAAGTCACTTTCCTAAAGCTAAAACAGCAACTGGAGAATGGGATCATCGATCACCTGTTATTCGAAGATGAGGCATTCATCCGTGCTTATCAGGCTCTGCAGTATAACTGGTTCCCAAAAGGACAGCAGCGAAAAATCAAAACATACGGCCAGCATAAGGGTGCAAAGCTGTTCGCTGCCATAAACTATGAAACCGGCGAAATTACGCACTATGAAGAAGAAAAAAGTAATTCCTTGGCCTTTAGACGTTTTGTAGAACTCATTTTAAGTAAATACCCGCAAGGTAAAATTGTAATGGTTTTGGACAACAGCAAAGTGCATCAATCACAATTTATCAAGGATTTCCTGAAAGAAAATCCACGAATGGAATTTGTTTTTCTTCCTAAATACAGCCCTGAGTAGAACCCAGTGGAAGGATTATGGAAGTGGCTAAAGCAAGATGTCGTAAACAACGTCTTTTTCAGCAAATTTTACCAAATTCGCTCCCACGTGGCGGAATTTATGAAACAAGCCAGCCAAAAGAGCCAAGAAGTCATTGACCGGCTGCTTGTTAGATTAGAGCTGTCAAAAACTTAAGTTCATCTTATATAGTATCTTTTCTGAACAGTATTTTTTGATTCCGATTTTATTAACGACTACATTTCTGTATCCCAATTTATAATCCAATATGGCATCGTCCGAAAAAGCAATCAAGAAATAAATTGGCAAAAACCAAATTAAGACGATTTGTGCTCCATGCGCTCTGCTTGAGCCTGTCAGGAAAAATGCAAAAGCAGGATCCCACTTATCACCAAACTGGATTTGGTTGATAAGTAATTGTATGATTTCCACACAAGGAATGAATAAAATAAGGAGAAGACAAACCAAACTGAGTTTATTATGTAGTATTCGATAAGAATGACTTTGCAGCATTTGTACCCTCCGCAATTTTCCGTTCAATTAATTTTTTTCTATATCCTTCCTCAAATCTTCTCTTTCTGTAACTTATTTTAATGAAAAAGGACTTTAATAGCAATACTTTTTTGTTAAATATGAATATTATATACATATAATATTTTCTCGGATTTTGGCTTGTAAAATAGGGCAGCTCTGACGGCCTATCAATAGTCTTTTCTCGTGTAATCGCTTCATAAACGTTCAAAATATATACAAACACAAACAGGGAAAAAGGGGATATGATAGAAAGGCAGTTGTTTGTGATATGATTCACAATTAAACATTTTTCATGTTGGAGATGGTGTTTATGTACGAGGCCGTTGAATCTGTTGTTCAAATGGCATTAAATAAGAAAAAATATCTGGAAGAATCCTTGCTTCGTTATGTGACAAAAGCAGCGTTGGCAAGTATGTTCATCGGTTTTGCCATTATAATATGTTACCGTCTTGCTGAGCCGTTTTTTGATGCGAAGTCTCCGGTTACTTCCTTTATGGCTTCAATATTTTTTGGCGCAGCGCTTGTGCTTATTATGTTTGGCGGCGGCGAGCTTTTTACCGGCAATACGATGATGATGACAATGAGCACGGTAAAAAAAGCGACAACTTGGAAAGATGCGCTCACAAACTGGGTGGCAACGTATGCCGGAAATTTGATCGGTGCGGCGATTTTCGCGCTGTTTATCCATTACAGCGGACTCTATGCGGATTCGGATAACAGCCAGTTTTTAATGTCGGTTGTTGGTGGGAAAATTAGCCTGACGACGGCCCAAATGTTTTTCCGTTCGATTCTTTGTAACTGGCTTGTTTGTTTAGGGTTCTGGGTTCCGATAAACGTAAAGGGAGACGGGGCTAAAATCGCTTCGATGATGCTGCTCGTGTTTGGCTTCGTCATTTCAGGCTACGAACACAGCATTGCCAATATGGTGCTGTTCTCGCTGGCACTTGCCGCACCACACCCGGATACCATTACACTCGTGGGCATTTTGCACAACCTTGGTGTGGTAACGCTCGGCAATATGATTGGCGGCGGCGTCTTTGTCGGTGCCATGTACGCCTTCTTAACATCAAAGAAAAAAGAAAAAGTGCCGGTTGCTGTTGTTGACACACACACCGTATCCCCTTTTTCGGCTGAAAAAATCAAGTAATATAAAACGAGCTGCCTGATAGAGGGCAGCTCGTTTTATATCGAAAAACCTGATCCGTTTCATTAGCTTTGAATCAGCTGCAGGAATTGCTTGGTCCGTGCGTTTTTTGGATGATGGAATACTTCTTCCGGTTTGCCTTGCTCCAGGATGACACCGCCATCCATGAAAATCACCTTGTCTGCAACTTCGCGGGCAAACCGCATTTCGTGTGTGACAACGGCCATTGTCATCCCTTCTTCAGCAAGCTCCTTCATCACATTTAGCACGCCGCTCACAAGTTCCGGGTCCAGTGCGGATGTCGGTTCGTCAAACAGCATTACTTCCGGCTCCATCGCAAGCGCCCGCGCAATCCCGGCGCGCTGCTGCTGACCGCCGGAAAGGCTTGCCGGATACGCATCTTTTTTATCAAGCAGGCCTACCTTTTCCAGCAGCATTTCAGCTTTTTTTACTGCATCCTGGCGGTTTTTCCTTTTTACAATGATAGGCCCCTCAATCACATTTTCGAGAACCGTTTTATGCGGGAAAAGATTGTACTGTTGGAAAACCATGCCGGATTTTTGCCGCAAAGCCGCGCGTTCTTTTTTATTGGGATGTTGGGAAAAGTCAACGGATACATCACCGATCTGTACTCTGCCTTGATTTGGGATTTCAAGGGCATTCATACAGCGGAGCAGCGTGGTTTTACCAGAACCGGATGGGCCGATGATGACGATCACTTTCCCTTTTTCAATGGTTAAGTCAATGCCTTTCAGCACTTCAAGGTTGCCGAATTGTTTATGTAACCCTTCTATTCGAATCATACAGGTCCCTCCTTACTTGCTGATGTATTTATCAAAACGGCCTTCCAACTTTTGCTGGATTATTGAGAGAATCAAACAAATCACCCAGTACAAAAAGGCCGCTTCGACATACAGCAGCATAAATTGATAAGTGGTGGAGGCAATTTCCTGGGCTTTACGGAACAGATCGGCCACCAAAATCAAGGAAGCAAGAGACGTATCCTTCACGAGACTGATAAACGTATTAGAAAGTGGCGGTACCGATACGCGGACGGCCTGTGGGAGTACAATTCTTCTCAAAGCCTGTGAATAGTTCATCCCGATCGAATAGGCTGCTTCCCATTGTCCCTTTGGAATCGACAAAATCGCTGCCCTGATAATTTCTGATGCATACGCGCCGACATTGAGCGAAAAGCCGATAATGGCGGCTGGAAAAGAACCAATGGTAATGTGCACAGACGGCAGCCCGTAAAAAATGATAAATAATTGCACAAGCAACGGGGTTCCGCGGATTGCTGAGACATAGATTCGGGCAATCCATTCCAGTATTTTAATACCGGAAATTCGTGCCAGCGCCGTGGCAAGTGCCAGCACAAGACCGATACAGAAAGTGATGATCGTTAATGGAATCGTATAATGCAAAGCTCCCTTCAGCATCGACAGAAGGGAACTTTGCACCAAATGCAGCTGGTTGCTGCTGATAAACGCAAGGTTATTGGGAAACATCTTCACCAAACCATTTCTTTGAAATTTTTGTTAGTGTGCCGTCTTTTTTCATATCTTTTAAAGCATCATTTACTTTGTCTGTCAATTTCCCTGAATGTTTCCGGAACAAAAGAGCGGATTTGCTGGCATCGTTTGCGGTGGCGGCAACTTTAATGGCAGCATTCGGTTTTTGCTTTTTGTAATCCAGATAAGTTAGGGAATCATTGACCGTTGCATCCACACGGTTTGAAGTCAAAAGCTGGATCGCTTGGTTAAAGCCTTCCACACTTACAATATTGGCACCATTTTTCTTGGCAATAGTGGCAAAGTTGCTTGTAAGCGATTGGGCTGATTTTTTGCCTTTTAAATCAGCAAAGGACTTGATGTTCGTATTGTCTTTGCGTACAAGGACAACGGCTTTTGAAATCGTATATGGTGTGGAAAAATCATATTTTTTCTGGCGGTCTGCGCGGATCCCGACTTGGTTTGCGATCATATCAAACCGTTTGGAATTGAGCCCGGCAAACATGGCATCCCACTGGGTTTCTTTAAATTCGGCTTTTAATCCGAGCCGTTTTGCAACTTCTTTTGCAACATCAATATCGTAGCCTGTTAATTTTCCGTTTTTATGGAAAGAAAATGGCGGATATGTTCCTTCTGTCCCGATCAAAAGGACGCCTTTTGATTTGATCTGGCCGTATAAGTCATTGGATTTTGAAGCGTTCTGGTTGTCCGTATTTTTTCCGCATGCCGTTAACGCAAGCAGCAAGCAAAACACGGCCAGCCATTTGATGTATTTTCTCATGTTGTCAACTCCCTTTTTATTATCTTTACAGTCTACAGCTATGCTTTAACCAGCATTTTGTATTGTAAACAAAGGGGTAAAAAATATCCAGAAAAAAGGCTTTGTATAGTAAAATATGGATGAGGGAAAGCGAAAGGTGGTTAACCCAATATGGCAGAAGGATATGTGAAAGTCACGGGAGGGAATGTCTTTTACAAAATAACGGGCACCGGAAGCAAAACGCCGCTTATCGTATTGCACGGCGGGCCTGGTGGGACACATATGCCGTTTTTTGCCCTTGAAGCACTCGGGGATGAACGGCCGGTTGTCTTTTACGACCAGCTCGGTTCCGGAAGATCAGACCACCCGGATGACCCCTTACTCTGGACAATTGACAGATTCACAGAGGAGCTTGCCCGGCTTCGTGAGGCACTTGCATTGGATAAAGTCCACATCCTCGGCCATTCGTGGGGAACAATGCTTGCGGCAAACTATTTGCTGAAGCAGCCGGCAGGGGTAAAAAGCGTTATATTTTCCGGGCCATGCCTGAGCGCTCCACAGTGGAAAGAGGATCAGGATGAACACCGGAAACAGCTGCCGCCCGATGTCCAGGAAATTTTGGCGCGTTCAGAACGCGAGGGGCGGACATCCTCTCCGGAATACAAAGAGGCAATGAAAGTTTTCTATAAAAAATTTGTCAACCGTCTTGAAGAAAAGCCGGCCGTCTTGCAATCGGAATTTGCCCGTCCGAATGAAGAAGTATACTTGACGATGTGGGGGCCGTCAGAATTTTACCCGTCCGGCAATTTGAAAACATTTGACGTAACAGGCCGCCTGCATGAGATCAGGCTGCCTGCCTTATTTACCTGCGGGCGTTACGATGAAGCCAGGCCGGAAACAACGAGGGCCTATAGCCGGCTCATACCGGGGGCAAAATTCCATATGTTTGAAAACAGCTCACACCAGCCGTACCTTGAAGAGCCCCATGAATTTGTGCGGGTGATCCGGGAATTTTTGGCAGGTGTTTGAGCGCACGGTCAGCGGATATTGATGAGCAGATAAAGAAACCAGACGGCGTGATGCTGTTCGTCTCTTGCCGCTTCAAGAAACGCTTGCTTCATGGCAGGGCTATTTGCGGAACGCGCCAATTCTCTGTAAAAATCGACCGTGTTTTGTTCGTCTTTCACGGCAAATTCAAGCCCTCCTTTGTAAGTGGAAGGGCAGGCTTCGCTGATTTGCGGCTGCGGCCTTCTGCCTGTGAGGTTCGTGTAAAACTGCGAAAATGTCTGGAAATGGCGAATCTCATCATCACGGATTTCCATAATGATGTTACGGGCTTCAGCAGACGGGGCTCTCCTTGCGATTTGCTCGTAGCAGGCGATGGCACTATATTCGCCGTTTATTGCCTGGATTAGATTGGCGAGCCATACTGCCTGCTGGTTCCCGGCGTCAGGCTGTGTGTTTCTCAAACCGGCATGATCATCAAACGGATGGACAAACATTGGATTCCCTCCTCACTTTCAACCGGTATATCGTATGATGGGCAAAAGCGGATCGTTCCGATTTTTTCTGATCCATCCAGCGGACAATGTTTAAAAATTTTCCCGAAATGTTTTATAATAGGAATGTCTATGCCAGATTTCCTTCATATTTTTTTAGAAAAGGAGCAAAGAAATGGAAAAAGTACTTGTTTTCGGCCATAAAAACCCGGATACGGATGCGATTTGTTCAGCGATTGCCTATGCAGCGTTAAAAACAAAATTGGGCGTTGACGCGGAGGCGGTCCGGTTAGGAGAATTGAGCAATGAAACGAAATTCGCATTGGAAACATTCCACATGGAAGCGCCGCGCCTCGTTCAAACGGTTGCAAACGAAGTGGAAAATGTCATTCTTGTGGACCATAATGAACGCCAGCAAAGCGCGGACGACATTGACAGCGTGCGGGTCCTTGAAGTCATTGACCACCATCGCATCGCCAATTTTGAAACGAGCGACCCGCTCTATTACCGTGCGGAACCGGTCGGCTGTACAGCAACGATTTTAAATAAACTTTACAAAGAGAATGGGGTTGAAATCAGTAAAGAAATAGCTGGCCTGATGCTTTCTGCGATCATCTCCGACTCGCTTTTGTTTAAATCCCCGACTTGCACGGAAGAAGATGTGAAGGCAGCGAAAGAACTGGCTGAAATTGCCGGTGTGGATGCAGATACATACGGCCTTGAAATGCTGAAAGCCGGCGCGGATTTAAGTGACAAAACGGTGGAACAGCTGATTACACTTGACTCCAAAGAATTTGATATGGCTGGCCATAAAGTGGTGATTGCCCAGGTAAATGCCGTTGATACAAATGACGTGCTCGTGAAACAGGCGGAAATTGAACAGGCGATCCAAGCGCAGATTACAGACAGAGGGCTTGATTTGTTCCTGTTTGTTGTAACGGATATTTTAACAAACGATTCCGTCGCACTTGCACTCGGCAAATCGGCGGATATTGTGGAAAAAGCCTATAATGTCAAGCTGGAAAACAACACGGCCACTTTAAAAGGCGTTGTATCACGGAAAAAACAAATTGTTCCGGTTTTAACCGAATCCTTTCATAGCTGAAAAAACCGGTGCCGACACATGGCACCGGCTTTTTTCATTCCAAGAAACCGGAACAGGGCTTTCAGATACCCGTATGATCCTTGGGTATTGTGCTGCCTTTTCAAATTTTGGCTTGCGGAACCCCGCTGTTTCCGCAACCGGCACCGGTTTTTTCAACGGGGGATCGGAATGCGACTCAGATACCCGTATGATCCTTGGATATTGTGCTGCATTTTCAAATCTTGGCTTGCGGAATCCCCGCTGTTTCCGCAACCGGCACCGTTTTTTCAACCGGGGGACCAGAACGGGACGCAGATATCCATATGTTCCGTATATGGAAGCGGATTGTTTTACAGCTTCGGGAACAGCCCGTGGATGCCGCTTGCGATCATTTGAACCGCCATGACGGCAAGAATCAGCCCCATCAGCCTTGTTATAATGTTAAGGCCGCTTTGCCCGAGCTTGGAGATAATCGAAGATGAATAATAAAACAATACAAAGGTTAAAGCGAGCACAATGGTATAGCCGATTAAAACACTTGCCAGGTTTGGCAGGGAATGGGAAGACGTCTGCGCCATGACAGTTGCGATCGTCCCGGGCCCGGCCAGGATCGGGAGGGCAAGCGGTGTAATAGAGATGTCATCCCGGGCTTCAACTTCTTTCCGCTCATTCGGATGCGGGCTTTGCGATCTTGCATTTTTAGCGTGCAGCAGGCTGTAGGCAATCCCGAAGATTAAGATCCCCCCTGCAACGCGAAACGCATGAATCGTAATCCCGAAGACCTCGAACAATAATTTTCCAAGCAAAAGAAAAACCGTTAGTATGATAAAAGAAACAATGACCGCTTTGCGGGCGGTTTTCCGTTTATCCTTTAAGGAATATCCGCCGGTTAATGAAATGAAGATCGGAATATTCCCGATCGGATTCATCACCGCAAAAAAACCGAGCGAAAGTTTTATAATTTCGCCGAACAATTTCCACACCCCTTTTTGTTTATTTTTTTATTGCATTACCCTGTTGGTGGAAAATGTAACAGGGGTAACAGTTTTTTGATGGACGGATCCCCGCGTTTCTTTACAGAAGCGGATGTCTTTAATATAATGTTCATATCGTTTTGATGTATGTAAGAAGCAACGCAGTGTTTCACCCGGAAAGCGGGGGAGAATCCCTGCGTTTTTATTGTGACAATCATTTTTACAGTTGATGATGGCACGTTTTTAATGGCAGCAATACGCATATTGCCGCTTGTTGCCGTACAAAAAGTCCTCGTCATGCAAATTGGTGCTCGGGCTGAATGCAAATTAAGTTCATTTTATATAATTTGTTTTCCGGGGGAGGTGAATCATGGATACGGCCGAATTGAAAAAAGAAGTCATTGCCTTCAGCAAAACAATCGGAATCGACAAAATCGGGTTTGCTTCTCCAGACCCGTTTACGGAGTTGAAGCAGCGCCTGATCCGTCAACAGGAACTCGGCTACCAGTCCGGCTTTGAGGAAAAAGATATTGAAAAAAGGGTGAATCCTTCTTTAATTTTTGATTCGCCCCAGTCGATTATTGCCGTTGCGCTCGCCTACCCGTCCAAAATCAAGAATCCGCCGAAAGGGAAAAAAGGCGCACGCCGCGGGATCTTTTGCCGGGCTTCTTGGGGCGAGGACTATCACACCATCTTAAGGGACAAGCTTTCGAAACTGGAAGATTTTCTTAAAGAAAAAGTGGAAGGGGCCCGCTGCAAATCGATGGTCGATACAGGGGAACTCTCCGACCGGGCGGTAGCCGAGAGGGCCGGCATTGGCTGGAGCGGAAAAAATTGTTCGATCATCACACCGGAATTTGGTTCCTATGTGTACTTAGGCGAGATGATTACCAATATTCCGTTTGAACCGGATACACCTGTTGAGGACCAGTGCGGTGACTGCCGGAAATGCCTAGATGTCTGTCCGACCGGCGCGCTTGTTTCTGCCGGGCAGCTGAATGCCAAACGGTGCATCAGCTTTTTAACGCAGACAAAAGATTACTTGCCGGACGAGTTTAAAGGGAAAATCGGCAATCGCGTGTACGGTTGTGATTCGTGCCAGACAATCTGTCCGAAAAACAAAGGGATTGATTTTCATTTTCATGAGGAAATGGAGCCGGAACCGGAAGCGGCCAAGCCACTTCTGGAACCGATTCTCCGCCTCAGCAACCGCGCGTTTAAAGAACGGTTCGGCCATATGGCAGGATCGTGGCGCGGGAAAAAGCCGATCCAGCGAAACGCGATTATCGCGCTCGCCCATTTTAAGGAAGAAAGCGCAGTACCGGAGCTGATCCGAATTTTGCAGGAAGATCCGCGCCCGGTTATTCGCGGGACGGCAGGCTGGGCGCTTGGGAAAATCGGCGGGGAAGAAGCAAAAGCTGCACTTCTTTCCGCACGCGAACAGGAAGAAGATCCGGATGTCCGCAATGAAATCGAAAAAGGCCTTGCATTTTTTGATTAGACGCCCATCGCTGTGAACGCGGCACCAGCAGGAGAATGAAAATCAGCCGGCGCCTATTTTCAGGATCAACTTCGATGCTGTTTCTTTCGTGGAGACGGGCAAAAAATCGGCACATGGAACGGTACTGCGTCAAGAAAGCTCTAGGAATGTATCACGTTCCTTGATAACGGCTGCCGCTTTTTTATGTGCCAAAAGCAGCGCCAACGCAAATTTTCAGCAAAACAAAAGAATCTTTGCGTTTTCAAAAAGCACGAAAATATACAGATACTGATTTCCCCCGCTTTTTCATCATATAGTGATGAAGAGAGGGGGTTTTCTGATTGAAAGAACAAATCCAGGCACATCTTGAAAACAGGCTTGCTCACTTTACCGGGCGAGGAACAGAGCGGGAATTTGAAGATATTGAACGAAAAAAGACGGGGCTTTCAAATCGGGATGCCCGGATTGTAAAGGTGAAAGCGGAAGCAAAAGTAACCCGGGCTGACCAGGAGGGAAGCCACAGCTTTCTTTATTATACGGTGCATATGCAGTATATGATCAAACAAAAAGCGGCTTTTTACATTGAAGAAGCATTGGAGGAAAGAAAAGCATCTTTTTACGATGGAAGGCTTTATGAAGACGAAGAACTTGTGCCGGACATTCCGGAATGGCGCGGTCCTCTGCCGGATGATGAGGAGCAGAAAACTGGAGCAGCTGGCGGCGAACGGATCGCATACGTGTATGACCGCATGAAAGCTGTCCAGTATGCGGAAAAGTGGTGGAACCGTTTTAATCCGGCTTACAAATCGTTTACGGATGACTGCACGAACTATATCTCGCAATGCCTTCACGCCGGCGGGGCACCGATGCGCGGATACCCGGACAGGGCACAGGGCTGGTGGATGATGCACAATAACTGGAGTTACAGCTGGACGGTTGCACATTCGTTTAAGACATACCTGCAGTATTCTAAAACCGGTTTGCGCGCAAAGGAAGTTTCGTCACCGCAGGAGCTGAAGTACGGTGACGTCATTTGTATCGATTTCCAGGGGGACGGCCGGTTTGACCATACGCTCATTGTCACGGGTTATGATTATTACGGGATGCCGCTTGTGAATGCCCATACGACCAATAGCCGTAAACGGTACTGGACGTATGAAGACTCTTCCGCCTATACGCCGAATATCAAGTACAAGTTTTTTACCATTGAAGATGATAGTTGAGAAACGTGTTATAATAAGTCCCGAGGTGACAAATGTTGAGCTTGCATGTTGTATTGTACCAGCCGGAAATTCCCGCCAACACAGGCAATATTGCACGCACTTGCGCGGGGACCGGGACAACGCTCCATCTGATCCGCCCGCTCGGCTTTTCAACGGATGATAAAATGTTAAAAAGAGCCGGGCTGGATTATTGGAAGCATGTGAATATCGTCTATTATGATTCACTGGAAGAATTTTTTGAAAAAAATGCGGACGGCGAAGTATACTACATTGAGACGTTTGGCGAAAAGCCGTTTACGGATTTTGATTTCAGCGATCCGGACAAAAATTTATATTTCATGTTCGGCCGGGAAACCTCGGGGCTGCCGAATGACTTGATTGAAAAAAATAAGGACCGCTGCCTGCGTATTCCGATGACAGACAAAGTGCGGTCGCTTAACCTTTCCAATACTGCCGCCATCCTTGTATATGAAGCGTTGCGGCAGCAGCATTATCCAGGATTAAAATGACAAAGGGCCGGGCTGGTTCATCGCCCGGCCCTTTCGTGTGTGGAAGCGCCAATGCCGGAAATGGTCGGGATCATCCGGCCCGTGCTCACGAAAGATCCCGGTGAAAAATCCCTTCCGAATGTTTTAAGCTGCATTTTTTCTAGGCCTTGCCCGCTCAAAATCCCTGCCACACTGCCAGGCTGAATTTCCCCGGCCTTTCGTGTGTGGAAGCGCCAATGCCGGAAATGGTCGGGATCACCTGGCCTTTTGCCCACGGAAGATCCCCGGTGCAAAAAAATCTTTGAGCAGCATTTTAATACTCCGGCTCTTGCTCGCGGAAGTTTTCCCCTTTGTCTTCGTATCCAGCCGTGAAAATGGCGGACAAGAATGAAATCGCTACCAATATAATAAGGAACGTTTTCACTTCGATATCCTCCCTGTTTTTCCTTCTTTGCCCCTCATTATAGCCCATTTCACTGAAAGATGCACCTATTTTCAATTTTTGAACGTACCTTATCCACCAGAATCTCCCTAAACGAAATTTTTCCTATTCGTTTTTCGCGTTTATCGCTGTCCGTTCGTCCCGAATAAGGTTGTCTCTTTTTATCATGTTCCCTCGCTTGGGGGCATAGATTATATAAACGTCTCTTCAACAAGACTAAGGGGAGGTACGAAATGGATATTCTGAGGAAACTCACAAACTACCGTGAAGAAGAGGAAAAACTGAGATGGGAAGGAACGTTCAGGGAGTATCTTGACTTGCTAAAAGAAAAGCCATGGGTTGCACAATCCGCTCATTCCCGAGTTTACAATATGATTAAGGATGCCGGTGTGGAGGAAGTGGACGGAGTAAAAAAATACCGTTTTTTCAGCCATCAATTATTCGGTTTGGAAGAGGCGCTTGAAAAATTGGTGGAAGAATATTTCCACCCGGCTGCGAAAAGGCTGGATGTCAGAAAACGGATTTTATTGTTGATGGGACCTGTAAGCGGCGGAAAATCGACGCTTGTGACAATGTTAAAACGGGGCCTTGAAGCGTATTCGCGGACTGAACAGGGCGCTGTATTTGCCATCAAAGGCTGCCCAATGCATGAAGATCCGCTTCACTTGATTCCGCAACATTTGCGGGCGGATTTTTACGAGGAATACGGTATCCGGATTGAAGGCAATTTGTCTCCTTTGAATATGCTGCGGCTGGAGGAAGAGTATGGCGGAAGGATTGAAGACGTGCTCGTTGAAAGGATCTTTTTTTCCGAAGACAAGCGGACGGGGATCGGCACGTTCAGCCCGTCGGATCCGAAATCGCAGGATATCGCGGATCTAACCGGCAGCATTGATTTTTCGACCATTGCCGAGTACGGTTCCGAATCGGATCCGCGCGCTTACCGTTTCGACGGCGAACTGAACAAGGCCAACCGCGGCATTATGGAATTTCAGGAAATGCTCAAATGCGATGAGAAATTTCTCTGGCATCTGTTGTCGCTGACGCAGGAAGGAAATTTTAAAGCAGGCCGGTTTGCGCTGATTTCTGCTGATGAATTGATCATCGCGCACACGAATGAGACCGAATACCGCTCTTTTATTGCCAATAAGAAAAACGAAGCTTTGCACTCACGGATTATTGTCATGCCGGTTCCGTATAATTTGCGGGTAACCGAGGAAGAGAAAATTTATGAAAAAATGATCCGGGAAAGCGATGTGGCGGATATTCATATCGCTCCGCATACGCTGAAAGTTGCGGCGATGTTTACCATTTTAACAAGGTTGCGCGAACCGAAGCGGGCGGATATCGATTTGCTTAAGAAAATGCGCTTGTATGACGGGATGGCAGTAGAGGGGTACAATTCACAGGATGTAAAGGAACTGAAAAATGAATACCAGGATGAAGGCATGTTCGGGATTGATCCGCGCTATGTCATCAACCGTATTTCCTCTACAATCATCAAAAAAGAAATGAAATCCATCAATGCCCTCGATGTGCTTCTGTCATTGAAGGAAGGGCTTGACCAGCATCCGTCGATTACCCCGGAATTGAAAGAGAAGTATTTGAATTTCATTTCTTTAGCGCGGAAAGAATACGATGAAATTGCCAAAAAAGAAGTGCAGAAAGCATTTGTATATTCGTATGAAGAATCGGCGAAAACGCTGATGGACAATTATCTCGACAATGTAGAAGCATTCTGCAACAAAGTGAAGCTGCATGATCCTTTAACAGGCGAAGAAATTAATCCGGATGAAAAACTGATGCGGTCGATCGAAGAACAGATCGGCATTTCGGAAAATGCGAAGAAAGCGTTCCGGGAAGAAATCCTCATCCGCATTTCGGCTTATGCGAGAAAAGGGAAACGGTTTGATTATAATTCACACGACCGGCTCCGTGAAGCCATCCAGAAAAAATTGTTTGCGGATTTAAAAGACGTTGTCAAGATTACAACATCCACAAAAACGCCGGATGAACAGCAGTTGAAGAAGATCAATGAAGTGGTGGCGCGTTTAATTGATGATTACGGCTATAATTCCACATCGGCCAATGAACTGCTGCGCTATGTCGGGAGCTTGCTGAACCGGTAATCCGGCAGCCGGAAGCCGGGCGATATCAGCCCGGTTTTTTCCTTATCCGGCTTTAGCCTGTTTCTAAAAGAAAAATGTCAAATATTCTGCCTTATTGCATAAGATAGAGTAATCTTAAATGTGATGATCCAAGTTTTTAAACGCCAAAATAGCATATGTTAGGATATCCGGTATGGTGACGGCGAAATTCTCGGCAAATTTTTCAAAAAAGTCCTACGGTGTGATGTCAAGGGTTAAAAACAAGTGAATTGGAAATTTTGTTGGCTCTATGTCGTAAAAATGGCAATACTGAACTAAGCCTCCAGATAATTGGAATAATCTGGAAGTTTTCAAGTTCAGGCTATCGATGATGGTTACCTGGTTACCTCATCGCGT
>NZ_JARTJQ010000033.1:0-1752 GCF_036225245.1 Weizmannia sp. CD-2023 | reverse complement strand
CCTCGTATAATAAGTTTAAATCCAAAGTGGATGTCAATTTCCAGTTCATTCTGCTGCTCATTGACAAGTGAATATAAGATTTTGTATTCCGGGCTCGCCCGGAATACAAGTTCGGACTTGGACGCTTCGCGATGTTCCCGGATAATGGTCTTAGGATCGTTTGGGTCAATGCTTCCCCTCCTTGTAGCCTGACTACTCGAAAAGTCTGCATCCCCAGGTTCTTGCTTGAACGTCTAACCCGTAGGCCGTTCCTCCGGATCTCCGTGCTGGAAATGAGCAGTTCCAGGCAGCCCACGGCCCGGATGAGTTCTCATACGCGAGGCTGACAGATCGGCAAGCCATCTGGGGATATCCCGAAGCGTCCGATTCCATCGATCCCAATACAGAGAGGAGGAAATCATATGCCCTTATTTGTCGGTATTGACGTGAGCTCCAAAAACCTCGATGCCTGCCTGATGGATGGAATGGGGGAAACGTTGGCCACCCAAACGGTGACAAACAATCTTCCCGGTGCCTCTGAGTTAAGAGACGCCATCCTCCAACATGCGGAGGCGGATGACACCATCCAGATCGCCATGGAGGCCACATCTGTGTATAGTTGGCACCCGGCAATGTTTTTCCATGAAGATCCCGAGCTGAAACAGCGTCGTACAAAGGTGTTTACCCTGAATCCGAAGCTGGTGAGAAATTTCAAAAAGGCTTATGCCGAGATGGACAAGACCGATCCCAAAGATGCCTGGGTAATTGCGGACCGCTTGCGTTTCGGGAGATTGCCGAAATCCGTGATTCAGTCAGAACAATACCTTGCCCTTCAACGGTTAACACGGATGCGCTATCACCTGATTCAAAGTTTAACCCGGGAACAACAGGTATTTTTGAATCATCTGTTTTTCAAATTCAGTGCCTTTAACCTTGAAGTGGATACACCGGTCTTCGGCCATGCCATAACGGAATTTTTGCTTGAGGCCTATAGCCTCGATGAAATTGCCCAAATGCCTCTGGAGGACTTAGCGATGTATCTCCAGACCAAAGGCCATGGCCGCTTTAGCGATCCCGAGGATTTGGCCGCATCCATCCAAAAAGCTGCCCGGTCCTCTTACCGGCTTTCTAAATGTGTGGAGGATTCGATTGACTTGGTCCTGGGCAGTTCTATTGAGATCATCCGGCATCTTAAACGCCAAATCAAGGATTTGGATAAGGCGATTGCCCGCGTTCTTGATGGAATCCCGAATACCCTCCAGACCATTCCGGGAATAGGCCCGGTGAGCTGTGCTGGGATTCTCGCTGAAATCGGCGACATTGAGCGCTTTGACGACCAAGCCGCGATCGCAAAATTTGCTGGATTGTTCTGGCCCCGCCACCAATCGGGTGATTTTGAGGCTGATGACAAAATGCTTGCGCGTACAGGCAATCGTTATCTCCGGTATTACCTGGTTGAGGCTGCCAATCTGGTCCGGCGACACGAACCTGAGTACCGCGCCTTTTACCAAAAGAAATATCGTGAGGTGCATAAGCACTCACACAAACGCGCCCTCGTCTTAACGGCAAGAAAACTGGTGCGCCTGATCGATGCGCTGCTCCGCAACGATCAAATTTATGCGCCGAAAAAGAAGGTGACGCGATGAGGTAACCAGGTAACCATCATCGATAGCCTGAACTTGAAAACTTCCAGATTATTCCAATTATCTGGAGGCTTAGTTCAGTATTGCCATTTTTACGACATAGAGCCAACAAAATTTCCAAGTCACTGGT
>NZ_JARTJQ010000032.1:34864-38471 GCF_036225245.1 Weizmannia sp. CD-2023 | reverse complement strand
AATAACAAGGCCCACTTTGTTTCTGAACAATATATACACCCCCAGACATTATTTTAAGCTTGTATTTATTTAAGAATAACATATATGAATTCGCTGTCAATATTCAAAATCTTCTTTAGTATAGGCACTGGATAAGCCGGTAAGCAACATTTTCAATAAAACAACGGATATATTTCTTTACCCATTCAAAATATAAAAGGAACACGCGCAGTAAATTTATGCAGGCTCAGAACCAAAATAAAAACTCAAAGAAAAATATGATTTTCATAAACGCTAGCGGTTTATCTAGTTAACCATATGAAAAGCGGGGAGGGGCAATTCCCCCGCTTTTGTTGGTTCTCTGATTGCCACTAGTAAAAGAAAATCGTTACACCAATATTTAGCTGACATTATTCATCCCACAACCGTGTATAATTAATTTTTTCATCGAATGAATTCAGCAGGTACACATCAGGATTCGTTAATTCTTTCCACTGTTCGAAACCAAAATTTTTATCAAAGTGATGAAGTAAGAGTGACATAATGTTTCCGTGGGTAACGATCACGGTACTCTCATGTTCACTTTCCAATGAATCTATAACTACATTTACAATTCGATCCATGGCTTCTTTACTGGATTCACCCCCGGAATACTTTAGATCTAAATTGTCAAATGTTGCATGAAGTTTATCCAACCAATCAGACATTGGCATTGAGGATAGGAGGCATTCTGATAGACGATTATCTATTTGAATTTCCAAATTTAACCTGTTTGCAAGCGGCTGAATGGTTTGGATTGCCCGTAAAAACGGACTTGATATGATGTGATCCACTTTTTTATTATAAAAAAAATCAGATAATTTTTCTGCTTGTTCCAGTCCTTTTACCGTTAATGGCGCGTCTTCCGATTGGCCTTCCGCTTCACAATGCCTGATGATGTAAATGTTTTTGTTCAAGTTTATACTCATTCCTTTCGCTTCACCCAAGGTACAAAACGCAATGAAATAAATGTTGCCTTGAGCGTCATTTTTATTATTCTAAAGTCAGAGGGGTAACAGTTAACTAAAAATCACGTCGAGGTGATGAAGTGACCGTGTTTATATGTGTAGATTGCCTTTCCAAGCACAAATAAGTGTGGCAGCGGACACGCAGACTTATCTTTGTATAAACATTACTCATTTATCGCTGGGCAATCAGTCAATGCTGTCTATCCCTATAATTCCGTGAAAAGAGTTTCCCTATGGCTTTAAAGATTGTTTATCCAATCTGTTGCGGAATTGATGTCCTTGTTGCCTGTATTGCTTCACCATCGGCAAGGGGGTTACTACTTACAAACACCATCGCTTTTCTACCTATACCAAATGCAAATTTTTTAAAAAATCCAGGAAAAAGCTTGCACTCGAAAGTTGATTCAACGAATAGAGAAGGGTGAATCAATTCTCCTATATATTGAGGCAAAGTTTGCTGATAAAGTCAAAACTGGTTTCGTTTAGCAAGCCCTAATTATAGAAGCCGAATACAGCTTTATCAATATACAAAATGTGTCAGTTCCTCTGCTACTATTTAAAATGCACTTTTGTTTTTCGCGTCAAAATCATTACGATCAGGATAGACTGCTTCTGGCAACACGTAAAGAAATAGGAATGTTTAGTTCGACTTATATAGTACAGCCGGGCTCTCAAGCAAACCCGGCTTAAGGCTACTTCATTCTTTTTGGCCGTCTGTCCGGCAGTTTTTTGATAAACTGGTTCGTCACTTCGGAAGCCACCAGGCCGATCGCAATTGCAATAGATAGAAGCAGCACTTTAGCGGCAAGCGATACGGCGCCGTTATAATCGTTTTGGACAAAGTGCCGCATGGCGTCATAGGCAAGGCCGCCTGGCACAAGCGGAATAATCCCGCCGACCGTAAAAATCAAGATCGGCGTCTTATAAAAACGGGCAAACACCTGGCTGATCACCCCGACAAAAAAAGCTGCAATAAACGTGCCATACACGACGTTCTGCTCATACATGAAAAATAGAAAATAAATACCCCACCCGATCATGCCGGTAATCCCGCACTGGATCAACAATTTTCTCGGTGCATTGAAAAGAATGCCAAATCCCGCCGAAGCAAAAAAGCTGGTTAATAGCTGTTGGAACAACTTCCGTCACCCTTTTAAAAAACTGTAATCTTTGATGTGTAAAAAACGCAGGGGCCTTAAAAAGCAGGCGGCCTTTTAAAAAATCGTGAGTATAATCGCGATCCCGGCACCGATGGCAAATGAGGTTAAAAAAGCTTCTGCGCCTTTTGTGACACCGGAAAAAAGATGTCCCGCCATCAGGTCGCGCAGTGCGTTGGTAATCGCCAGCCCCGGAACAAGCGGCATGACAGAACCGATAATGATTTTATCCAGTTCCCGGCCGACGCCTGCATGGACAAGGATGTAAGCTGTAATCCCGATCACAAGCGAAGCGACAAATTCAGCAAAGAAACGCACCTTTACGAACCGGTGGATGTAATGCGTGCTGAGGAAGCCAAGGCCGCCTGCAATACACGCGGGCAGAAAGTCAATCCAGCCGCCTAAAAAAATGATGACAAAGCAGCCGCTTGAAATGGCTGCAGCCACAAATTGCAGCCAGAGAGGGTAAGCTTCCTCTTCCGTTTCAATTTTTTTCAACTGTCCATACGCTTCCTCAAGGGTAATACCCCGGTTGCTGATTTGCCGCGAGATGCTGTTGACCTGGTCGACTTTTCTCAAATCCGTTGAACGTTCGGAGATGCGGATCAGCTTTGTCAGCTCCGCCCCGTCCAGTGAAAAAATAATGGCTGTCGGGGTGACAAAGCTGTGTGACCCACTGATCCCGGCAGCCGCAGCAATTCTCGACATCGTATCTTCCACACGGTACGTTTCCGCGCCGCTCATCAGCATGATTTTTCCGGCTAATAAGCAAACCCTCATGACCTGCTGGGCTTCATTCTGATACATGCTCATTTCTCCCTATCGATTCACCTGCAATTATTTAACCACAGTTTGCCGGTCAATAAAATAGCCGGGCCATTTTTCAGGGCCGGCTTCTTAAATCATTTCCTTTCCACAGTCCAATGAACAGAAAACGCAGCGAATTTCAGGGTCACCCGCTTGTGCTGAACAAACGAATTTTCAATGGTCTATATTTATGTTAAGGAAGAACTTTGATTTCATTCGCCTCCTTAACGTAGACGGCCTCTAGGTTAAGGAAGACCCTCATTTTCCACCGTTTCCTTAACGTAGTCACGCTCTAGGTTAAGGAAAGAACCCATTTTCCTTCGCTTTCTTAACATAGACGCGTTCTAAGTTAAGGAAGGGACCCCATTTCCTTTGCTTTCTTAACGTAGAGGCACTCTATGTTAAGGAAGAGGCCCGTTTTCCTTCGCTTCCTTAACGTAGACGCGTTCTAGGTTAAGGAAGAGGACCATTTTCCACCGCTTCCTTAACGTAGACACGCTCTAGATTAAGAAAGAGACTCATTTTTCACCGCTTCCTTAACGTAGACGCGTTCTAGGTTAAGGAAGAGGACCATTTTCCACCGCTTCCTTAACGTAGACACGCTCTAGATTAAGAAAGAGACTCATTTTTCACCGCTTTCTTAACGTAGACGCGTTC
>NZ_JARTJQ010000032.1:0-34806 GCF_036225245.1 Weizmannia sp. CD-2023 | reverse complement strand
TTAACGTAGACGCGTTCTAAGTTAAGGAAGGGACCCCATTTCCTCTGCTTTCTTAACGTAGAAGCACTCTTGGTTAAGGAAGAGGAACCCATTTCCTTCGTTTCCTTAACGTAGACGCGCTCTAGGTCAAGAAAGTGACCCCATTTCCTCCGCTTTCTTAACGTAAAGTCCATGCCGCTTAAAACTTGCGGCATGGACGTCTCATTGCGCTGAAAATAAATGGGCGTGATGCCCTTGTATTTGATATACGAATTCCATTTCCGATGAAAAGCTGGCTAAATGCGCCATCTTTACGATCATCATTATTTTATTTCGACCGTCCAATTGAGCGGGTCTTCCGTTTTTCCGAGTTGGATGCCGGTTAAAGCATCGTAAAGCCGGTTTGCAACCGAATCCGATGCTTCAGCATTTGGAAGCTGCATCGCAATATCCTTCCAGCCGAGTTCGCCAACAGGAGAAATTACAGCTGCCGTTCCTGTTCCGAACACTTCTTCCAGCTGCCCTTTTTGATAAGCGTCATAAATTTCGTCTATGGAAATTTTCGTTTCCTTTACTGGGACGTTCCAGTATTTCAGCAACTCGATAACGGAGTCTCTTGTAACACCACCGAGAATGCTGCCGTTCAGTTTCGGGGTGACGACTTCTCCGTTGATTTTAAAGAAGATGTTCATGCTGCCGACTTCTTCAATATATTTTCTTTCAACACCGTCCAGCCAGAGCACCTGGTCGTAGCCCGACTCCTCTGCTTTTTCCTGTGCTTTCAAGCTTGCTGCATAATTGCCGCCTGTTTTTGTAAAGCCAACGCCGCCCGGGACAGCTCGGACATATTCATCTTCCACATAAATACGGACAGGTTTCAGCTGGTCGCCGTAATACGAACCAACAGGAGAAAGGATGATCATAAATTTATATTCATGTGCCGGATGTACGCCAAGGCTGGGCTCTGTCGCAATAATGAACGGGCGAATGTAAAGCGATGTCCCTTCCCCGTCCGGAATCCAGTCTTTTTCAAGTTCAACAAGCTGCTTAATGGCATCAAGCACAATGGTCTCGTCTATTTGCGGGATGCTTAATCTCGCGCAAGACACATTCATCCGGGCAACATTTTTTTCAGGCCTGAACAACAGAACCCTGCCGTCCTTTGCGCGATAGGCTTTTAATCCTTCGAATACAGACTGGCTGTAATGAAACACCATTGCCGCCGGCTCCAATACAAGCGGTGCGTACGGTGTTATTCGTGGTTGATGCCAGCCTTCTTCCTCATTATAGTCCATGACAAACATATAGTCCGTGAAATGTTTGCCAAAACCCAATGATTCAACGGCCGGTTTTTCTTTTTTCATATCTGCTTTAACGAATTCGATAACCTGATTCAAACCGATAGCATCCCTTTCCAATACGTAAAATTATTATTTTCGATCTATTATAACAACTTTATGAAGAAAAGACCAGAGGCTTTATGAAATTTTTAAAATTTTTTGAGTGAAGCGCTTTCCGAATCAATAGCAGATGCAACCTTAGCCCCCTTGTAAAATAGGCTGCAGCAACGGGCTGCATACATGATAAAAGCGGCGAGACTACGGTAAATCGCGTCTCGCCGCTTTTTTCTAACATCCTTCTGCGCTGAGCGAACTTGCCAACACGCTCTGCTTCCAGATTATACAAGAATGCATGTGCAAAAAGGCTCCATTAAACCAGCTGGTACATGCAAAGTTTTCCCTTTAAAATGGCATCAAGCTTTCCTTGCCGATGCCTCCAAATCCGGCATGGCAGGCATTCTCAGCAGGTTGTACCAGTTCTTTAAAGCGGAGATCATGATGACGAGCCCAAGAATGAGCATAATGATCGACAAAATGCCGTTCAGTACATTGTAACCCGGCGCGGCATGGTTCAAGTAAACATTTTTTACCATCCAATAGCCGGCATAGTTCACCGTAACATACAAATAAGCAAGCGGAATCAGGCAAGTGAACATATACCGCTTTTTATCGGCAATTTTCAAAATGACAGTTGCCCCGACAATCAGCCCAATCGAGGCCATCAGCTGGTTCGATACGCCAAACAACGCCCAGACGGAACCGATATCGCCGGAGTAGAGCAAATAGCCCCACATAAAGCAAGCCGCAGCACTTGTGAGAATCGATCCTGGCAGCCAGTCGGTCTTTTTGAGCGGTTTATACAACTCCCCTAAAAAGTCCTGTAACAGGTAGCGCGCCACCCTTGTTCCCGAATCGATCGCCGTCAAAATAAACACGGCTTCAAACAAAATGACAAATTGATAGAAATAGGGTGCAAGATTGCTAAACCAGTGGATTTTTGTAAAAATATACGTCATGCCGACTGCAAGCGTTACTGCGCCCCCGGTTCTGCCGGCCAGGTCCATTCCGATTTCACTGCTTAAATGCGGAAGGTTGACAACATGCATGCCGAGCGTCTTAAAAACTTCCGGCGTGGAGTTGATGGCAAAATAGTCGGCAGGCTGCAGGGCGGTCGCAGCGACAAGTGCCATTACGCCGACAAGCGATTCGACAAGCATGGCACCAAATGCAACCGGCTTGATATCCGTCCATTTATCGAGCATTTTCGGCGTTGTGCCGGAGCCGATAAAGGCATGGAAACCGGAAATCGCACCGCAGGCAATCGTGATCGAAATAAACGGCCAAACCGGTCCTGTCATCGTCGGGCCGCCGCCGTGGATAAATTGCGACAGCGCCGGCATATGAATCGGCGGATTAATGATAAATACACCAATAATGAGGGCAATAAACACGCCGATTTTCATAAAGCTGCTCAAATAATCACGCGGTGCCAACAGCAGCCATACCGGAAGCGCCGCGGCAAAAAATGCATAAGCTGGAAGAATAATGGCCAATGTTTTCGGATCAAACGTAAGCCATTCGCCAATCACAGTATGCCGGATCCACGGCCCGGCAAAAACGCCCGCTACGATTAGGAGGAACCCGATCGTTGTCGTCAGCTTCAAATTGCCGGTTTTTTTGTAAAACAAGCCAACACCCATTGCAACCGGAATGGTGATCCCCACGGAAAAGGTGCCCCATGGGTTATTTTGCAGGGCATTTACGACAACCATGGAAAGACCGGCCATTGTAATTACAATAATAAACAGCATGGCAAGGCCTGTACAGAACCCGGCAACCGGCCCCATTTCCTCTTTCGCCACTTCGGAAAGTGATTTCCCTTTCCGGCGCATGGAGGCAAAGAGCACGACAGCATCGTGTACGGCACCGCCGATAACAGCGCCGATCAAAAGCCATAAGAGGCCCGGCAAATAGCCGAACTGCGCTGCCAAAATCGGTCCGACAAGCGGGCCTGCAGCCGCAATCGCCGCAAAATGGTGGCCGAACGTCACCCATTTATTGGTCGGCACATAATCTTTCCCGTCGTTAAACTCATGTGCCGGCGTCGGCGTATCATTATTCAGCTTTAAAACCTTTACGGCCATAAACGTGCCATATAAACGATAAGCAATCATTAAGATACAGATGGAGCCGATTACAATTGTAATCGCATTCATTTGGTGAAAGCCTCCTTTTTGTCATTCTCATCGCTTATATTTTATAAGTTTTGCACGCTGTAAAAGCTGTTTTCCGGCAAAATGTAAATATCATAGGATAAGAGGGCGAATTCAGAGGATGAAATGCATTTTAAATCCGGATAAACTGTTTTAACACATGCTTGTAAGTCCGGCTGACCGGAATATTCGCCCCGTCCCGCATGATCAGATTATAAGTGGAATGAAACCATGGCCGGATCTCGACAATGGCATCGAGATTGACGAGATAAGCACGGTGGACGCGGGCAATCGACGTAGATGGCAGTTTCTTTTCTACATTTACCAGTGATTCTGTTATGGTATATTTTTTATCATCTGTCGCAATGACTGTCCGCCCGTCAACCGACTCCGCGTACAACAGTTTTTCAACCGGGATGATGACAATGCGCTCATCTGTTGTGACCGCCAGTTTGCCGGGATTTTTCGGAACAGCAGGACGGTCCCCTTCCAACATTTTTTTCACCTTTGCGACTGTCTGTGCTACCCTTTTTTCTTCAAACGGTTTTAAAATGTAGTCTGCAGCATTCAGTTCAAACGCTTTTACGGCATATTCATCATAAGCGGTCGCAAATACAACGGCCGGATGCTGCGGATAGCGGCTGATTTCCTTCACGAGATCTATGCCATGCTCGTTTGTCAGCATCATATCGGCAAACACAATATCCGCCTCGGTTTCTTTCAGCTTCGCAAGCGCTTCCTTTACGGATCCGGCTTCGCCCGCCAATTCCACCTGCCCCGTTTTTTTCAGCAAGTAAATCAATTCATCTCGGGCCGGGGCTTCATCATCCACTACAAATGCCTTCAGCATATTCTCCCCCCCATATTTCCTCTAATGGTATCGAAATGGCCACTTTGGTTCCGCCGGTTTTTCTGTTTTCAATCCGGAATACAGCACTATGCCCGTAGATTTCCTCAATTCTTTTCCGGATGTTCCACAAGGCTGTCCCAGTCCCCTCGGCCGAGTCGACAGCCACATTGCCAAGCGACTGCACCTGTTCTTTAGAAATGCCTTTTCCGTTGTCCTCCGTTTCCATGATGAATTTTCCGTTTTTCACACGTGCGCGGACAACAATAAACGGATTTTTCGTAAATTGTTGTGTGAAAGCATGGTGGACGGCGTTTTCCACCAAGGGCTGCAGTGTAAATGGCGGCACCATCGCTGTGTGTAAAAGCGGATCAATATCAAAATGAACATGATACCACCCCGGAAACCGTGCCTGTTCAATGGCCAAATAAGCTTTCACATGTTCCAGTTCTTTTTCAAGGGGGATCAGCATTTTTCCCGCCCCCTGCAGGTTGCTGCGGAAAAAGGCCGCGAGCTGCACGAGCAGTTCCCTTGCTTTATCCGCATCTGTCCGGACAAGGCATGTAATCGTGTTAATCGCATTAAAGAAAAAATGTGGGTGAACCTGGGCCTGGAGCGCTTTAATCTCGGCATCTTTCAAAAGTTTTCTTTGCAGTTCCGCCTCCGCCAGTTCAAGCTGGTTGGAAAACAACTTGCTCAAACCTTCCGCCAGTTCCTGTTCGACCGCGCTTAATTGTGATGCTGATGTAAAGTAAAGCTTTAACGTGCCCGCAACTTGTTCGCGGACAAACAGCGGCAGCACGATCGCCGCCTGGAGCGGGCAGCCTTCGTGGTTGCACTGGATTTCCTTAGCCGTTCTCGCGACCATGATTTTCCCGTGCAAAAGCACCCTTTCCGTCAGCTTTGTCGACATGCTCTCAAGCGGAATATGATGGTCCGATGCTACCCCTGCATGCGCCAGCACTTTTTCCCGGTCCGTAATAGCGACGGCATCAGCTGCTGTATGCTTCAAAATTATTTCTGCCGCTTCTTTGCATGATTGCATGTTCAGCCCTTTCCGGAAATGGGCTAGCGTTTCCTGTGCAATCTGCAGCGCTTTATGGGTCTGCACCGCTCTTGTCCGTTCTTCTTCCAGTAAAATCGTCTGGATAATCAAGATAAAAATAAACGTACCAAAGCCGTTAATCGAAATCATCGGTACCGCGATCAGGCGGACGAGCGCCACTGCTTCTTCAAAAGGTTTTGCTACTGCCAGGATGATGCCCATCTGTAGCATTTCCATTAAAACCCCAGCAGCGACCGCTTCAAGCGCAGCATACTTCCCGCGCACGTTAAAGCGTCTGCCAATAAAGCCCATGATAATGCCGGCAATCATCGTCGACAGGCTGCAGGCAATATCCGTATAGCCGCCGAGTGACAGGCGGTGGATGCTGGCAAGCAGACCTGCGCCGATCCCAACAACCGGCCCGCCCAAAAGGCCTGCAATCCCGACGCCCATGATTCGGGTATTGGCAATCGCACTTTCGACCGATAAATGCCCCTGCCCGAAAGCATGTGAGACTTTCCCATGCTCAATAACGATGCCGGTATAGTTACTAATGATGCCAAAAATTCCGAAAACAATAATCAGCACCAATTTTTCTTTCCATCCGTATTCCTGATGAATAATTTGCCGGAATGTCTTCAGCCGCGAGAGTAAAAAAGCAGCAATGACAAGAATCCCGGCCCGCTCAAGCATTACCGGCAAAAGTGCTGCCATAAAGGATCCCCCTTTGTTTTCCACCCGTACGTATTGAAAACCCTTTCTTTTATTATAAAAGACTTCACCGGTTTTAGGAAAGCAAAAAAGCAGTGTTTCAAAAAGCCGGCCCATAGAAAAACGGCGGGATACCGTTCTAACCGTATCCTGCCGCGTCTCTATGCCCGCTGTTTTTTAGGGGGCTGCTATGAAACTATTTGCCATCATTGTGTTTGCTTATAATCTTTTAAATACGATACCGGTTTATTGACCGGGACGGCTGCACCTTTATAATGCTTTTTGATAAAGTCAGAGACTTCTTTTGAATGATAAATGTTTACGATTTCTTTCAACGTTTTGTCATACTTGTCTTTTGTCCGGGCTGCAATAATATTGATATACGCTTTGTTGCCCGCATCTTCACGGAAGATGGAGTCATTCGTCGGGTTTAAGCCGGCATTAATGGCCATATCGCAATTGATCACAGCGAGTGCCGAATCATCCAGGCCGCGCGGTGTTTGGGCGGCATCCACGGCAGTAATTTTCAAATGTTTCGGGTTTGAAGCGACATTTTCAAGCCCGCCTTTGCCTGTGAAACCTTTTTTCGTCGTAATCAATCCGGCTTTTTGCAGCAAAAGCAAAGCCCTGCCGAGGTTTGTCGGGTCTTTCGGAATCACAACTTGGTCGCCATCTTTCACTTCGCTGACCTTTTTATATCTTTTCGAGTAGATCCCCATCGGCCAAATATTCGTTGTGCCGATCGCCGAAAGCTTCAGATTGCGTTGTTTGATAAAATCATCGAAATAAACAACCGTCTGGAACGCGTTAATATCAATTTCCCCGTCGCTTAATGCGAGGTTCGGCTGAACATAGTCGTCAAAGCGGACAATCTTAATATTAATATTTTTCTTTTTCGCGAGTTTCTGGATTAAATTCCATGTCGGCACTTCAGAAGTGGTTGTCCCGACTTTGATTGTTTTTGTGCTTGTACTGCTCGAATTGTTTTTGGCCCCGCATCCTGCCAAAACCAGGATGAGCCCCAATAATAGAATCGCAAATTTTTTCATCGCTGCTAAGTCCCCCTGAATTGAATTTTTTATAAAAAAGGTGTAACCCTTTTTTTCAATATTATTTTCTCCGGATTTTTTTGGAGAGAAAGTTGCCCAATGTCTGGACAAGCTGGGTGAAAATGACCAGCGTGATAACGGTAACGATCATGACGCCTGTCTGAAACTGGTTGTACCCGTATGTGATCGCCAAATCCCCGATCCCGCCGGCACCGACCGCGCCCGCCATCGCGGAAGCCCCAATCAGCCCGATGGTGGCAATCGTTAAATTGAGCACCATGGATGCCTTTGCTTCCGGAAGCAAAAACCGCCAAATAATCTGCCAGTTCGTCGCCCCCATTGACTGCGCAAGTTCGATTGTCCCTTTGTCGACTTCAAGCAGTGAACTTTCAATGAGCCTCCCGATGTAAAAAGCAGTGTACAACACAAGCGGCACAATCGCTGCGGTTGTTCCGATCGCTGTCCCGACAACCCAGCGCGTAAACGGAATGATCGCGACAACGAGAATAATAAACGGGATCGACCGAAAAATATTGATAATCACATTTAAAATATTAAAAATCCATTTGTTTTCCCATATGCCGTTTTCCCGGGTAATAACGAGAATGACGCCAACCGGGATGCCGATGATGATGGAAATGAGTAATGATACAGCCACCATATACAGCGTCTGGCCCATTGCCGTGAAAAATTGCGGCCAAAACCATGACCAATCAAATGCCATTTTTCTCCACCTCCCGAATGATCGCTTCGTGATCGTTGATGTACTGAATGGCCCGCTTCATTTCTTCCGGGTCGCCTTTCAATTCGACAAGCAGGTTGCCAAAAGGGATTCCCTGAAGTTCGGTGATCATGCCATGAAGCACATTCAGGTCGATTGAAAATTGTTTTGCTGTATTGGATAACAGCGGCATATTGGTGGAAGCTCCTTTAAACAGAATCCGGTAAATGCCGTGCGGGTTGTCTTTGCTGCTTTCATCGATCAGTTTTTGCACTGATGGCGGAATCGAATCATTCAGCACGGTTTTCACAAAGCTTCTCGCAATTTGCGTTTTCGGTTCTGTGAAAAGGTCGATTACAGGGCCCTGCTCCACAATTTTTCCGCCGTCCAGCACTGCCACTTTATCACAAATGTCACGAATGACGTTCATTTCATGGGTGATCATAAGAATCGTGATGCCCAGCTCGTCCCGGACTTTCCGTAAAAGGGCAAGCACGGCTTCAGTCGTATTCGGATCAAGGGCCGATGTTGCCTCGTCACAAAGCAGAATGTCCGGGTCTGTCGCAAGGGCTCTTGCAATGCCAACCCTTTGTTTCTGGCCGCCTGACAACTGGTCAGGGTAGTGGTGCATTCTCTCTTCTAACCCGACAAAAGACAATAATTCTGCCACTTTTGCCTTTATTTCTTCCTTCGGGCGGTGTTCCAGCACAAGCGGCATGGCTACGTTTTGAAAAATCGTCTTTGACTGAAGCAGATTGAACTGCTGGAAAATCATGCCGATTTTTTTCCGCTCTTGGCGCAGCTTTGCAGGCGGCAGGCGCACAAGGTCGATCCCGTTAACGAGCACTTCCCCGGAAGTCGGCCGCTCGAGCAGATTCACGCACCGGATCAGCGTGCTTTTCCCGGCACCGCTGTAGCCGACCACCCCGAAGATTTCCCCTTTTTCAACACGCAGGTTGATGCCTTTTAACGCTTCAACCTTTTTGTCCTTCCCTTTTCCGTATACCTTATGAATATCTTCTAATACCAGCATGTTGAAAACTCCTTCTGTTCCTTTTGGCAAAAAAAAACCTTCTTTCATTCGAAAGAGGTTTGCCGGTCAAGTGACTTATCTCTCAGAATGAACCATTCTGCAGGAATTAGCACCTTTCAAAAAAAGATTTGAAGGTTGCTGGACGTCATCGGGCCTGTCCCTCAGTCTCTCTGGATAAGTTATTCATTTGTTATATTTAAATATTAGTGGACGGCTCGGGATTTGTCAATTCATTATTTTATATTTTTTTGTTTTCCAATCATCAGACAACTTGAAACAAAGCCCGGTTTCCCCGCCACTCCACCTGAATTTCATGCTCAAAAAAGCGGGAAAGCACTTGTTTTTCAATCATCTCGGAAGTCCGGCCCTGCCGGAAAACTTCCCCGTTCCTGATCAGCAATGTTTTTTGGAAAGCGGGAGAAATTTCTTCCGGATGGTGCGTGACATATACAAGCGTCGGTCCGTTCTTATCTTTCGCCAGCTCCTCCACACTTTCTAGCAAAATTTCCCGGGCAAACAAATCCAGCCCGTTGCAAGGCTCGTCCAAAATTAAGATGCGCGGTTCCGCCATTAACGCGCGCGCAATTAAAAGCTTCTGCCGCTCTCCTTGCGAACAATGTTCATAAGCACGGCTAAAAAGGGAAGCACAATGTAATTGTTCCATCAAGTGCAGGGCTTTTTCTTCGTCTTGTGCATCCACCGCTTCATACAGCCCGATGGATGCATATTTGCCGCTGATAACCACATCGCTTGCAAGCTGGGTGCGCGGTATTCTCTCCTGGATGGAGGAGCTGACCCAGCCGATTGATTTCCGCAGTTCCGGCAGGCTTGTTTTTCCGAACGTTTTTCCGAGCACCTTGATGCTCCCCTTTGTTGGCCAAATATACCCATTGATCATATTAAGCAAAGTGGTTTTGCCGGAACCGTTTAAGCCGAGGATAGCCCAGTGCTCCCCTTTTTTGACCGTCCAGTGAATGTCCGAGAGCAGTTTTTTGCCGTCGCGCACAAGGCTCACATCGGCAACTTCGATTACATTTTCCATCTGTGCCATCCCCTTACATTTCGTACAAGTTTTAAACACAGGGGTTCACCCTGCGCTCTTTATTTATTCATGCTGGCGAGAAAATCGCCGAGCAGGTCTTCCGCATCTTCTTCTTTTTCCGGCGCTCCCGTTTCGGGCGGTGCCGGTTCGACGGCGGCAGTTCTCCAGTCGAATGCATCAAGATCATCCGATCCAGGCGGCTCACCACCGGATCGAACCGGTTTCGCGTCCGCTTCTTCGCTGGTTTGCGGCAATTCGTCTTCCTGTAAAAAAAGCGTCTCATCCATAGATACAGGTTGTTTCGACAGGGCCGCAAAGAGCGAAGTCGCCCGGAGTGGATCCTGAATCAGTTCGTAAACAATGCTGCCGAGCATCGCTTCCGAATGTTCATGCTTCAGCCAGTCATGTTGCACTTTTGTCAGTTTGCGCGGCAGCGGGATTGTAATGGTTTCTTTGTCCTTTACGAGCGACTGGTTGATGCCCTGTAAGACATATCCGGCTATTTTGGCGGAGAAGTTCCGTTTCTCTTTTTCTTTTAACTTTGACAGTTCTTTTAAAATATGATCGGGCGTATCCTGGGGGATCCGGAACGCAATCGTCTGGCCCCGCTTCATCCCGCTTTGTTTTTCCATATTTTTTCACCTTATTTGGATTCGACCGGTTTCTTTCCTTTGTCTTCCGGTTTATTGTTTTTCCTCACATAATCCGAAATTAATTTGTAGTAAGCATTGGCCATCATCCAGATGCTCTCTTTTTCATCTTCAAAGAAATCAATATTGTAGCCTTCAAGGCTGTTGTTCAGCGTTTTTAAGTAATCTTTCAGGACAACAGAACCGCCGCCGACAAAATAGCAAATCTCTGTTTGTGAGTTTTTCTGCCACACGTTCCGGAGCAGGCGGTATTGTTTCTTTGCAAGGTCAAACAAGATACGGTCTGTAATGTCGTGCACGCTTGTCCGGCTGCCTTTTACCATAATATGGTTGCGGTCATGCTTTTTCGTGATAATATCGACCACATCACGGCGGCTGTCCAATTCGACCCCGTATTTGACGCGGATTTCTTCACGGATCTGTTCAAGCGCTTCTGATACGCCGAGATTAAATCCCTGCGCCCGGTCATCATCGACTGTCCTGTTTTTGATCACGGCGATATCCGTTGAGAGGCCGCCGATATCCTGGATTAAAATGCGTTTGTCAATCAATTCGCGGTTAATAATGTTTAAATCGTTATCCATGACAAGATTGATAAAAGCGGCAAAGCCTTCCGGATACACTTTGATTTCGTCAAATTTCAGATTGACTTTCAACCCCTGATATTTCGGTGTGACAAGAAATTCCACCTGGTGGACGGATCCAAGCAGCTGCGAGCGGTAGCCCGCATCTTTTCCCTCTTTTACTTCGCGGAGCGGCAGGCCTGTCCCAAGCGTGTAATTGGCATCAATGACATTCTGGTTGCGGGTAAAAACTTTGGCGTTTTCCTCCCTTACTGCGTCAAGCGCAAGGCTTGTAAAAAGCAGGACGAGGGTCTGATCCTCTTCCGACTTGCTGCTTCCCGGGTCAAGTTCGGTTGCATTATCGCTTTTGGTTGCGAGATCCCCGACACGGTAAATCACGTTATTTTCCTTTAAAGCAGGGGAGTGGACTTTTACATGGATGCCTTCAAGCGGATCTTTGCTGTCCAGTTCCTCAATGCCAATTACCGGCCGGTCTTCAATATCCCGTGCAATGACGTTCGGGATATTGAGTTCATACTCCATTTTTCCAAAAATGCCTTTTAAAGAATCGTTGCCTACATCGACTGCGGCAATCCGGGTCTTCCCCATTCACTTTTCCTCCCTGTATCGCTTTCTTTGGCTTACTCTAAGAATATCTGAGTCTATAAAAATAATCAATACTCTGAACTTTTTTAACGAAAATGTAAACTTGTTTGCGGCTTGTAAACTTTTGAAAAGTGTTGTTATAAAGCCATGCTTACAGGTTTGCAAACATGTTTGCGTTTTTGTTTACAAATGTTTGCGTTTGTGTAAACATGCAAACAGCTTTGAAAACATGTAAACAAATACGCAAACACAGCCAATATCCCTCATCCATAAAAAATTCACGGGTTTTTTTAAGATTCCAATTGACAGCACGACAATAAAGACTACAATGTTTCATAGTATTGAAGAATGAACATCCGCCAGACCCGGCAATATAACCGGTTTAAAAGGCTGGGGTATCAGATAAAGGGGGAAAAGTGTTGACAGCACAACAGCAATATTACAAAGACCAGACCCTGTTTCAAATTTCTTGGCCGCTCTTTATTGAGCTTTCTTTGCATATGGGAATCGGGATCATCGCAACCCTTATGCTCGGCCACTACGCCGATGATGCGGCTGCCGGGGTGGGCGTGGCCAACCAGCTGTTGAATATGTTTATACTCATTTTTAATGTCACATCCGTCGGCGCGATTATCCTGATCGGGCAAAATCTTGGCGCAGGGAAAATGAAAGAGGCGCGCCAGGTCGCCCATTCCGCTTTCGGTCTCAATTGTTGGTTCGGCCTTGCCGTCGGGCTTTTTGTTTTTCTGTTCGGGCAACTGCTTCTCGGGTTTTTCGACATTCACGGCAAGGTTTATCAATACGCGCTGACATTTGTCAAAATTTGCGGGGCTTCCCTTTTTCTCGAGTCCATCTCCCTCGCTTTAAGCGCAGTACTGAGGAGCCACGGTTTTACAAAAGAATCGATGCTTGTCACCGTTTTAATGGATTTAATTAGCATCTTTGGGAACATTTTGGCCATTACGGGGATTTTCGGGCTCCCGGTTACCGGCGTCATCGGGGTATCGTGGGCCATTGTTGTTGCACGCGTTTTTGCGGTATCGGCGCTTCTTTTCCTTGTCTACCGCAGGCTTGCATTGAAAATGGGCATCCGCGATATCGTCACCATAAAGAAAGAAGACATCCGTGCATTGCTTGAGATTGGAATCCCCTCAGCCGGTGAAAATTTTTCCTACCAGTTTTCCCAGCTGGTGATTACCGGGTTTATCGCCGTACTCGGGGAAGCATCCCTGGCAGCGCGCGTTTATTTAAATAATATTTCGATGGTCTGTTATTTGTTTACCCTCGCCATTGCATCCGGCACCCAGCTGCTTATCGCCCGGTATGTCGGTGCAAAAACGTATGAACGCGCCTTGAAACGCGGGATGAAAACTTTAAAGATTGCCATGATGGCTTCTTTCTTTACTTCGCTGGTGATTGCGCTCATCGGCTCACCTGTTTTGCACATATTTACGAAAAGCGAAGACATTCTCGCCGTCAGCATCCCGATTCTTTGGGCCATTGTTTTTACAGAACCAGGGAGAGCGATGAATATCGTGCTGATGAGTTCGCTGAAATCAGCAGGCGATGTCCGCTTCCCGGTCATGATTGGCATTTTTTCCATGTGGGTATTTGCAGCCAGCTTAAGCTATGTCCTTGGGGTGCATTTCGGGCTTGGGCTGCTCGGTATTTGGATTGCCCAGGGCATTGATGAATGGTTCCGAGGCATCTTTGCCACTCGGCGCTGGCTTTCAAAGCCTTGGGAAAGGCTGTCGCTTCTCAGAGCCTGACCATTTTTATGGCAGGCTTTTTTCTGTGGAAACGCCAGAGGGTGCAATGTTTTCTCACCTATAAGGGCACAAGCAAGCAGCCATGATTGTACGATGAAAAAGGCCCATACCCGGAACCCAAAAGGATTGTTAGCGGAAAAAGAAACCTGTATCATGGAAGTAGTTGAAACTACAGCCAAAAGGTGGAAAAGCCATGAATATCCTTGTTACATTAAATGAAAATTACCTTCCTCCCCTAAAAGTGTTAATAAACTCTCTTGTCCAAAAAAATCCTGAAGAAGCGTTTTCGATCTACCTGCTGCATTCCACCATTTCTGAAGAAAAGCTTTCCGAGTTACATCACTATGTTGAAGAGAAAGGACACCATTTTTTCCCGATCCGGATTCCGCCGGATCTGTTTAAAGATGCGCCTGTCCTCAGGCATTACACTTCAGAAATGTACTACCGGCTTACTGCCCACTTGTTTTTGCCGGCGCATCTTGACAGAATTCTTTACCTCGATCCTGACATTGTCTGTATCAACCCTGCTTCCGCATTTTATTATACAGATTTTGAAGGGCATTTTTTTATTGCATGCGAACATGAACACTCGGCAAAAAAGGCCCGCCTGATCAATAAAATGCGCCTGCGGACACCGAATGCAAAAGGATATTTTAACACCGGCGTTCTTCTCATGAATTTGGAACTGATCCGGCAGCATGTTAAAGTGGAGGAGATCTTTCACTTCATTGAAGAAAATAAACTGAAACTGCTCCTACCCGATCAGGACGTATTCAATGCCTTGTTTTGGAACAAAATAAAACCTGCCGAAAGCTACCGATATAACTATGATGCCCGGTTTTTTGAACGTGCCGCACTGCTCAAAAAACAGAATATAGAGTGGATCAAACAGCATACCGTCTTTATCCATTATTGCGGAAAAGACAAACCGTGGCACCCGAATTATAAATACGCGCTCGGCACTTTTTACCAAAAATATTGCGAATAAATACAAGCTTTTGGGCTGGGTTTGGTAAAATATAGACATACTGAAAATGAGGAGTGAAGATAATGAAAGAAGCGTTAATGAAAAGATTTACTACATACGTGAAAGTGGACACCCAGTCTAACGAAGACAGTGAAACCTGTCCTTCTACTGACGGGCAATGGACACTCCTCCGCATACTTCGCGATGAGCTGGAATCAATCGGCATGGAAGAAGTCCATCTGGATGAAAACGGCTATCTTTTTGCCACTTTGCCAAGCAATACCGATAAGGAAGTCCCGGTAATTGGATTTTTGGCACATGTCGACACGGCGACCGATTTTACAGGGAAAAACGTCAATCCGCAAATTGTCGAAAACTATGACGGGAAAGCCATCGTTTTGAACAAAGAACAAGGGGTTGTCCTGTCTCCGGATGAATACCCGAACTTAAAAAATTATATTGGCCAAACTTTGATTACAACAGATGGCACAACCCTGCTCGGCGCCGATGACAAAGCCGGCGTAACGGAGATTGTGACGGCCATGGACTATTTGCTTAAGCACCCTGAAATCAAACACGGCAAAATCAGGGTCGCTTTTACTCCGGATGAAGAGATCGGCAGAGGGCCGCATAAATTTGATGTGAAAGCGTTCGGTGCCGATTTTGCCTATACGATGGATGGCGGCCCGCTCGGTGAACTCGAGTACGAAACGTTTAACGCTGCTTCCGCTAAAATTACGGTTCGCGGCAATAATATCCACCCGGGGAGCGCAAAGGGGAAAATGGTCCATTCAGCAAAAATTGCGATGGAACTGCACAGCCTCCTGCCCGAGGATGAAGTACCGGAACGGACGGAAGGTTATGAAGGATTTTATCATCTCCTGTCCATCCACGGAGATGTCGAGCAAACAAAACTGTACTACATTATCCGCGACCACGACCGCGAAAAATTTGAGGCAAAAAAGGCAAACCTCCAGTCGATTGTCAACCGCTTAAAAGAAAAATACGGTGAAGATAATATTACGCTGGAATTGGCCGACCAATATTACAACATGAAAGAAAAAATTGAACCGGTGAAAGAAATTGTCGATATTGCACATGACGCCATGAAGAGCCTCGGCATTGAACCGATCATCTCTCCTGTCCGCGGCGGCACGGACGGATCACAGCTGTCTTACATGGGGCTACCGACGCCAAACATTTTTGCCGGTGGAGAAAACATGCACGGCAAATACGAATACGTTTCAGTGGAAACAATGGAAAAAGCCGTCCAGGTCATTGTCGAAATTGCAAAACGGTTTGAAGCAAGAGCGTAGCCAAAATAGCCGATATATCGACTGCCGGGACTTTTAAAAAGGCCAGAAATGAAAAAAACCGTTGGAATAGGTGAAATTCCAACGGTTTTTTTGTACTTAAATTTTCCCACCAACACCAAACAGGAATTTGCAGAACAACAGGCCACAGAAATTTTAAAATCGTTTCCTGGCAGATCCCTGCAGAGAGAGCCAGTTTAGAACAACCTGATGCACTAGGATAAAAAAGGTGTCCTTTCGCCAGCTACTGCCGGCTTCAGGACACCGCGTTTTGATTATGATTCCGTTATCGGTTTTACCTGCTGGGCTGTATTTTCCGGAAGGCTGTCGCGCGGGATGGTTTTCCGGATAAAGAAAGCAAGAATAAAGGCAATCACAGCCAGGTAGGTGGCAACCATAAAGGCATCATTGATCCCCATCACCGTTCCCTGCCTTGCAGCAAGCGCCGCATGAATTTTATCCGCAGGGGAAATTTGACTGGAGACCATAATATCCTTCGTATGCGCAATCCCTTTATTCGTCATGACCGAGACAAAAAAGGCCGTCCCGACAGCGCCTGCTACCATCCTGAAGGTGTTTACCATCGCAGTGCCGTATTTATTCATCGCAAGCGGCAGGTCATTCAACCCGGCCGTAAAGATTGGCATCATCAAAATAGAAATCCCGAAACTACGGATCGTATAAACAGTGACGACATAAGTAAAAGAGGTATCCAATTTCAGACGGGTCAATGCAACAGTAGTCACAATGGTAATGGCAAGCCCGATTAAAGCAAGCCATTTTGCACCATAGCGGTCAAACAGCCGACCTGTAATCGGCGACATAATTCCCATGATGACCCCGCCCGGCAAAAGCATCAGCCCGGACATAAGCGGCGAGAAACCGCGCACGTTTTGCATATAAATCGGCATTAAAATCATACCCGAAAACAATGCCATCGTCACAATAATATTAATCACCATCGTTAACGTAAACACCGGATAACGAAAAATGCGGAATTCCAAAATAGGATGGTCTATGACCCACTGGCGCCAGACAAACAAGCCGAAAGCAATCACCCCGACTGCCAGCGTCGTCATTACTTCCACACTGTCCCAGCCTTTCGTGCCGCCGGTTGAAAATCCGTATAAAATACCGCCGAAACCGAGCGAAGACAAAATAACACCGATTTTATCAAGTTTCGGCCGGCTCGTTTCCGTCACATTTTTTACAAAAACAAAAGCGAAGATCAAGTCAATGATTGCGATCGGCAAAATAATGAAAAACAGTGTCCGCCACGAGTGGTTTTCCACAATCCACCCGGAAAGCGTCGGCCCGATTGCCGGTGCAAAGTTCATGGCGACACCGAAAATCCCCATTACAAAACCGCGCCGGTCAGGTGGAAATAGCACGAAAATGACGTTTGTCACCAGCGGAAAAATAATCCCCGCTCCGGCCGCCTGGACCACCCGGCCAATGAGCAGCACAGAAAACCCTGGTGCGACTGCACAAATCAGCGTCCCCACCGCAAACAGCCCAATGGAAAACAAAAACAGCTGTCTTGTTGTAAATCGGCTCATAAGGTACGCCGTGACCGGAATGACAATCCCGTTTGTGAGCATGTAAATCGTAGAAAGCCAGTTTGCCGTAGAAGCGGAAATGTGTAAATGATTCATAATTTGCGGGAGGGCAACATTAATCAGCGTCTGGTTTAAAAACGCCACCAGTGCGCCAGCCATCATCACCGCAAAAAAAGGGACAATCCTGATAGAACTATTTTTTGTATTCATTGTTTCCATTCCAATCCCCCATTCATGATGTTAGTGTAAACGTTGTATACCGGAACTATGCCGGAAATGCAGATGGTTTTCTTTTGGCAGAAGTTTTGAAGAAAACTCCCGCCACTCAAGCGGGAGAAAGAAAGCGTTTCGATTATTTAGAGAGGGTAAACTTTCGGTACTCTAACTATTTTATTCATTTTAAGCCTGAAGTCAAGAGAAAAGTTTACTTAATTAGGGCAAAGTGCGATTGCGGAAAAAGCGCTGCCCATCAAAATTTTACCGGGTAGAATTACCGTTACATTCGGTAATCAATCTTTTTTGCAATCAAAGACAAGCAAAAGCGGGGGAGCATTTTAACAGGGCTGGTTTCGCGATTAACAGATGTAATATCAATGATGGAAATCAAAATGCGATCACAGTATGTTAAGATTTTAAAGGAGCGTGGAAAGTTGAAGGCCTTCCTTCACATAGAGCCCGGCTATGTTAAGGAAACACGAAAAAAAGATGGTCTTTCTTAACATAGAATGCGTCTACGTTAAGGAAGCAAGCAAAAACGAAAGCCTTCCTTTACATGGAACCCGGCTATGTTAAGGAAGCGTGGAAAATTGACGGCCTTCCTTCACATAGAGCCCGTCTATGTTAGGGCTTGCTGAACGAATCCGATTCTGAGTTTGTACTCGATTTGTCAGCAAGATTTGTCTTAAAATATAGAAGAATTCCTCTCCGAAAATGCGTGATTCTGTCTTCTCTATACATTGAATCAGCTTTCAAATGCAAACTTAAATTTTTGCCAAAGCTAGGAATTTTTCTTATTCAGCAAGCCCTAAATAACCAGAACCAGACCCGATAAAGCATCTGGAAAGAGGGGCGCGGTGGTGACAATACTTGGCGCACCCGCGGTCCCAAAGCTGGCAAATGCAAAATAAGAATTGACAAACCCGGTTGGAACTGCCATAATAGCAAGGACAAAAGATGAATGAATGCCTTTAAAACAGTCCCGTGAGGCTGGCAAGGTTCCGGATAAATGTGCACTTCCATGCACCTTGCTTTCATTCGGGCAAGGTGCTTTCTTTTTGCCAAAAGGGCACTTCCTGGAAAACCCCTGCCTCGCATTTTACCAATCCATTGAGGGGGAGAAATATGGAACAGCATGAAATTCAAGTTAACCAAAAACTACCTTTTCTCAAAAGCCTGCCGCTAAGTTTTCAGCATTTGTTTGCCATGTTCGGTTCAACCGTTCTCGTTCCTGTCCTGTTTAAAATTGATCCTGCGACCATTTTATTCATGAACGGGATCGGGACGCTGCTTTATATTCTGATCACAAAAGGAAAAATCCCGGCCTATCTCGGGTCCAGCTTTGCTTTTATCTCGCCGGTATTTGCCGTTCTTGCAAAACATGCGGACCTTACCGGATACAGTTACGCATTGGGCGGATTTCTTGCAGTCGGCATTATTCTCGTCATCGTTGCACTTATCGTTAAAATTGCCGGCACCCGCTGGATTGAGGTTGTGTTTCCACCTGCTGCAATGGGTGCGATCGTAGCCGTGATCGGGCTCCAGCTTGTCCCGACTGCGGCACAGATGGCAGGCCTCGTCCAGTCGGATGCTTCCGTAAAACACTGGAGCCCGGACCCTGATACCATCACGGTTTCCTTATTAACACTTGCAATCACTGTGGTCTGCTGGGTTACCCTGCGCGGCTTTCTTAAAATTATTCCGATCTTAATCGGGATCATTTGCGGCTACCTGATTTCCCTGGCATTCGGGATTGTCGACCTCAAACCTGTCCAAGAAGCAGCCTGGATTTCATTGCCGACGTACTATCCGATCAAACTGAACTGGTCCGATATCATGATGATCGTGCCGGCAGCGCTCGTCATCATTCCGGAACATATCGGCCACTTAATCGTCACGGGCAATATTGTCAAAAAAGATTTAACCAAGGACCCCGGGCTTGACCGGTCTTTGCTCGGAAACGGCATTTCCACGATTCTATCCAGTTTTGTCGGTGCCACGCCAAATACAACGTACGGTGAAAATATCGGTGTGCTCGCGATTACGCGTGTCTACTCCACGTGGGTAATCGGCGGCGCTGCGGTCCTCGCCATTATCCTTTCCTTCTGCGGAAAATTGGCGGCGCTCATATCATCGATTCCGCAGCCGGTTATGGGCGGCATCTCTCTCCTCTTGTTCGGCGTCATTGCGGCAAGCGGGCTCAGGATGCTGGTCGAACAAAAAGTGGATTACGGAAAATCGCAAAATTTGATTCTCACCTGCCTTGTTCTCGCTGTTGGCTTAAGCGGCGCAACGATCAATATCGGCACCGCCTCATTAAGCGGGATGGGGCTTGCAACAGTCGTTGCCATTATCGTAAGCCTGTTCTTTAAACTGCTGAACGTGCTCCATTTGGAAAACGAATAAATAAGGGGCGCCCCAAAAGCCGGAAACTGGCGGATGGGACGCCCCTTCTGTAATATTGGACGGGGTGCGCGAGAGCCCGCATACCATTTGCCCGGCCCGCTTTTCCGATAGCTTATAGCAGCCACAAACACCACTCCAAAATATGAAAAAACCTTTGTTTAAAAGAAAAAGCCCGGTTTCCCATGACGGATACCGGGCTTATTTTTAGATTACCGAATCAAGTTTGTTTTAGCCAAATCAACTAATTCATTGGCACGGCCGTTTAATACGGCTTTCAGCATCCACAGCGTAAATCCGTGTGCTTGTTCATACGTAATTTTAGGCGGCAAGGACAATTCCTGACGGTTTACGGCAACGTCAATAACGGCCGGTCCGTCATGTTCGAATGATTCACGGAGTGCCCCTTCCAGATCAGCTGGGTCTTCCACACGGATCCCTTTCATGCCCATCGCTTCGGCAATCGCTGCATAGTTCGGGCTGTCAAGGCCTGTTCCGGTTTCCGGATAACCGGCTGCTTTCATTTCCAGTTCAACAAAGCTTAATGCCGTGTTGTTAAAGACAACGACTTTAACTGGCAGCTTATGCTGGCGGAGCGTTAACATGTCACCCATCAGCATTGACAGGCCGCCGTCCCCGCTGAGCGAAACAACTTGCTTGCCAGGTTGTGCAACAGCCGCGCCGATCGCTTGTGGAAGCGCATTGGCCATCGTACCGTGGTTGAATGAACCGAGCAGGCGCCGTTTGCCGTTCATTTGCACATAACGTGCCGCCCACAATGTTGGTGTACCCACATCGCAAGTGAAAATGGCATCTTCATCTGCCAGATCACTGACCAGTTTTGTCAAATATTGCGGGTGGATCGGTTTGCGTCCAGGTTTGCCAACAGCCAATTCATCGAGATCTTCTCTTACTTTTTGATAAGCTTTGACATGTTTTTCAAGATGCTTGCTATTGTCTTTTTCCTGAATCATTGGAAGCAAAGCTTCAACTGTATCTTTTACATCTCCGACAACGCCGAGTGTCAGCGGTGTCCGGCGTCCCAAATGTTCGGAACGGATGTCAACCTGCAATACTTTTGCGTTTTTCGGATAGAATTGGCGGTACGGGAAGTCTGTACCGAGCATCAGCAGCGTATCGCATTCCATCATGGCGTCATAGCCGGAAGAATATCCGATCAAGCCTGTCAACCCTGCAAAGTAAGGATTATCGTATTCCAAAAACTCCTTACCGCGCAGTGCAACGACCATTGGCGATTTCAATTTATTGCACAGTTCCATAATTTCGTCATGGGCACCTTGGCAACCCGCACCGCAAAGCAGCGTTACTTTTTTCCCGTCGTTTAAGTAAGAAGCAAGCTGTGTTAAATCTTCTTCTGACGGTTTCACGACCGGTTTGGCAAAATGGACCGGTACTTGCGGCACTGCTACGTTGTCATCCAGGCCTGCAACATCACCAGGCAAAACAAGAACGGAGACGCCTTGGTTTGCGACCGCTTGTTGCATCGCCATATTTACCATTAAAGGCATTTGTTCCGGGCGTTGTACTGTTTCAATAAAATGCGCACAGTCTTTGAAAATCAATTCAGGCCGTGTTTGTTGGAAATACTCGCTTCCAATTTCACTGCTCGGAATATGGGCGGCAATCGCCAAAACCGGCACACGTGACCGGTTGCAGTCATACAGCCCATTGATAAGGTGCAAGTTTCCAGGACCGCTGCTTCCTGCGCAAACCGCAATGCTGTTATTTAAGGTAGCCTCTGCACCGGCTGCAAAAGCAGCCACTTCTTCATGGCGCACGCCGACCCATTCAATCCGCCCTGAACGCCGGATAGAGTCGAGCACTGCATTTAAAGAGTCCCCGACGATCCCATAAATTCTTTTTACACCTGCATTTAATAATGAATCAATCAGCAAATCCGCTATCGTTTTTGCCATTTGTCAATCCCCTTCTTTTCCATTTATTTTTCGTTAGTATCCCCTAAATGCCGGCTTTCAATCTCCTAATTCCTTTATCCGCATTGCGGCAAACCTAGCCAATGATCCCTTCCTTCTTCGCTGTTCTTGCACCCTTCGGCATTTGGCATACAAACTGTTATAGTAAAAAATAAATCTGTACTATATTTGTTCATAAAAAGTTCACATTTATATATTAAACCTATATATGCGGTAAAAACAAGGTTTTTGCATGAAAAAAATTATAAAATGCTTGTTTTGCACAAAACTGTATTAGTCCATATGTAAAAGATATTAATACACATTTTTAAAGCGGTTGCATTTTTTCGCTGCCGCAAAACAGACAAACCCTTTTTCATGCAATTTGCGTTATGATGGTATTGATGGATGATGAAAGGAATGAAGAATATGAAACGTTATACAATTGACCAACTGGCACAAATGATTGACCATACCAATTTAAAACCGTTTGCGGATCAAGCGGCAATGGAATCACTTTGCAGGGAGGCGCAGCAGTTCCATTTTAAAATGGTGGCGATTAACTCCGTCCAAACTGCCCTTTGCAAACACTTGCTGGAGGGTACAGATATCCATGTCGGCGCAGCCATTTCTTTTCCGCTCGGGCAGACCACGCTTGAAACCAAAGTGTTCGAAACACAAGATGCGATCGAAGACGGGGCAGACGAAATTGACTATGTCGTGAATCTGTCCGAAGTAAAAAATAAGAACTACCGTTATATCGAAAAAGAGATGGAAACCATTACGGACATTTGCAGGGAAGAAGGTGTCATTTCAAAAGTGATCTTTGAAAACTGCTATTTGGAAAAAGATGAAATCGAAGCGCTGGCCCGGATTGCCAGAAAGGTGAAGCCCGATTTTATTAAGACTTCTACCGGGTTCGGAACAGGCGGGGCCACAATAGAAGATGTCCGGTTTATGAAAGAAATTGTCGGGGACGATGTAAAAGTGAAAGCTGCAGGCGGTATACGCGACGCTGAAACGTTCCTGGCAATGATTGAAGCAGGCGCCGAACGGATCGGCACAAGGTCAGGCGTACAAATCATGGCCAGTCTCCAGACAAAAGAAACAGATGGCGTGATGACGATCGAATAATGGTAAATCTAGAGCCTTAGTTATAGATTCATTTCGCATATCTTTTTTAAAGCCATCCTTTAAAAAAGATATGCTCCTTTTAGTTCATTAGAGATTTATTTCTAAACTATCCGTATATTTAAAAAGGAGACAATTTAAATATATGAATGATAATAACAACGGAAGCAGCCTTTCGTTCGTAGATATAATTAAGACAACTAAACCATCTAAGATTCTCTTTTTTTCAGCATCTGTTCTTTCCCTTTTGGGATGTGTGATCAGTCTTACTGTCCCTCTGCTTATTGAAAGATTAATTGATCAGTTAAAATCAAATATAGACATCAAACTGATCGTTTGGATTATTGCCTTTTCATTATTAGAGAGTGTGGCATCTTCAATTTCACAATTTTTACTTTCCGTATCTGCAGAAAAAGTAATATTTAATCTACGGGAAGCACTGTGGAATAAAACATTACAATTGCCCATGAAATACTACCAGAAAAATAAATCTGAAGAGCTTGTGAGTAGATTAACAAATGATACAACTACTGTAGCGTCGATTGTAACGGATGAGATGGTTGATCTAATATCCTCATTTTTTACGCTCTGTGTTTCTATCGTCATTTTGTTGTTTTTAGATATTCCAATGACGCTTGCTCTCATTATTGTTGTCCCGCTATCCCTTTTTATTATTATTCCATTTGGTAAACGTTTTGGGGAGATTGCCTACAAATCACAAGACAGAATATCTGAACTTACAATGTTCTCTTCACAAATATTGAGGAATATTAAAATAGTAAAGTCATTTGGAGCCGAAACAAAAGAGTTGCAAAGTGGGAAAGATAAATTTTATTCACTTTACAAACTGGGAGTTAAAAGTTCGATTCTTAATGCTGTTATTGGTCCATTTCTGGGTACATTTGGTTTCTTATTACTCATTTCAGTTGTCGGATTAGGGGCCTTGCGGGTCAGCAACGGGGATATTTCAATTGGAAAATTAGTAGCATTTATTATTTACTTATTCCAAGTGATTGCCCCATTTATAAATATCAATATGTTTTTTACATCTTATCAGGAAGCAAAAGGCTCTCTAAAAAGGATTTTTGAAATCCTAAATGAGGATGTTGAACCTGATCACTTCTTAACAAATTCCGTTAAGAATAAAAATTCATTTAACACCTTAATATTGTCTCATATTACATTCTCTTATCATGAGGAGCAAGTTTTAAAAGATATCTCTTTTCATGTCAATAAAGGAGAGATCGTTGCATTAATCGGAGAAAGTGGGGCTGGAAAATCAACAATCTTTAATCTTATTGAACGCTTTTATGAACCGCAATCAGGAGAAATGTACTTAGATCATGTTTCTTTTAGAGAAGTGGAGCCGGGATTATGGAGACAGTCCTTTAGTTATGTACCACAGGATTCACAACTTTTTGACGGCACGGTAAAAGATAATATCACTTATGGTTTATCATCAGTAACGGAAGAAGAAATTGTTCATGCAGCAAAACTTGCCAATGCACATGATTTTATATTAGCACTTCCTGATGGATATGGAAGCGAGATAGGGGAGTACGGGAATCGTCTATCAAGCGGGCAAAAACAAAGAATTGCAATTGCCAGGGCTTTTCTAAGAAAACCTGATTTTATACTAATGGATGAATCAACCGCCAATTTAGATTCAGAATCTGAATATTTATTACAAGATTCTTTGAAACATTTATCTGAACATGTGGGCGTCATTTTAATTGCCCATCGTTTATCAACCATCATGAATACAGACCGGATTTTGGTATTGGAAAATGGTAAAATTACTGGAGATGGCAAGCATGAGACTCTATACCAAACCAACGCTTATTATAGAAATTTGATTCAACATCAAGGACTGAATAAGAATCAATCCTGAATTTCGAAAGAAAAATAGAAGTTTAAAATGAAAAAGTTCCCAAACCTGCCTTATTCCCAAAAATGTTAGGATCTGCTTCTCTCCTAAGCCAAATATAATCCTCAGCTGCCTCTGTGTAGGCAGCTGGAGCTAAATGGTGAGCTAAAATGATTTTTTAACCAATTTTATATAAAGCATACTTGTTTCCTCATTTTCCAACTATAATACCACGTTCATGGACAAATTGTTGCCCTTATCATAGTAGTGTTCGTTTGGTTCCGCAGTCCGTTTTCGTCATATTCATACTGGGCAATAGTTGTCCCGCTGATTGTCGTGACTTTTCCTCATTCTGGTAATTAGCAAGATTGCTATGTGCTGCTTTTTATGCTGCAATATTTCATTTCCGGTTGGTGCTGGGAATGATTTTTTTATCGGTAAATCGGCATTCGCAACCCGTTAATTTCGCCGGAAACAGTTGCGGCTTCTTTCATACCCGACCAGGCCGGGCACAAAAGAAGCCACTTCCGTTCGTGTAAAGTTTTATGCGTTTCCTTTTTCCACTGCTTCCGGGACGGTTTGCAACCCATTTTCGCTCCGGGTTTTGCGGATCAGGCCGACAAGCAAATAGACAACCGGGGTCATGATGATCGAAGCTGCAAATTTAAAAATATACTGGGTGAGAATCAGCGTTCCAATCATCCCAGGCGGCACCGTTCCGTAAAAAGCAATCACGATAAAAATAGACGTATCGATCAACTGGCTGAACATCGTGGAAGCATTGTTGCGCAGCCACAGTTTTTTTCTGCCGTGCCTTGTTTTCAGCTTATGAAATACAAAAACATCGAGATTTTGGCTGACCCAATACGAAATCAGGCTGGCCAACACGACGCGGAAACTGCCGCTTAAAATCGTTTTAAAGGCATCTTGGTGCTGAAAAGAAGGGGCAGCCGGGAGATGGATGGCGGCCACGATAAAAACCAGGGCAAGGATTTGGGTGAGAAAACCTGCCTGGACCGTTGCCCGGCCCGCCTTTTTCCCGTAAACTTCCACTGTAACATCAACAAGGGGATACGTAAAAATGTAAATGATGGCGGCAGCGGGCAGCACAATCGCATCGCCAATATGAAACAGCTTCACAGAAATGATATTCGATAAAATCAGCAGCCCGACAAACATGCCATTTAAGTATGCATTCATCTGTATCCCCCTCACCGGTTATCCACTTTTTCAGGATACAGATCGTGATGCATCAGGCGAAAATGGGCCATGTCTTCATATTTGGTGCCCGGCTTCCCGTAATTGCACCACGGATCGATGGAAATACCCCCGCGCGGCGTAAATTTTCCCCACACTTCAATGTAGCGGAGATCAAGCAGCTTGATGAGATCGTCCATGATGATATTGACGCAGTCTTCATGAAAATCGCCATGGTTGCGGAAACTGAAAAGATACAGTTTTAGAGATTTGCTTTCGACAATTTTTTTGTCCGGTATATAAGAAATATACATGGTTGCAAAATCCGGTTGTCCGGTAAGCGGGCACAGACTTGTAAATTCCGGGCAGTTGAATTTTACAAAATAGTCACGGTCCGCATGCAGATTGTCAACCGCCTCCAATACCCCGGGATCGTAATCCGCCGGGTATTTTGTTTTTTGGTTGCCGAGCAACGTTAAGTCCTGCAATCCTTCTTCCTGTTTTCTTCCAGCCATAAAAAAACCTCCTGTCAAAAATGTTCCCGTCATTTTTTCCAAGAGAGGCGCAGACCCGTGCCAGAATAAGATGAAAAAAGCCACATCCCGTATGGACATGGCTTTTTGATCCATTTATCCATAGTTTTTTATAGAGGGTTTGCTATGAACCTCATGCTTATGCAACTGTTCAATACCTCTCCCAGTCGGGTAGGTGTTCCTTACCATTTTAGAAAATGATGCGGCGCCTGTAAACCCTTTGAACGGAGAAATCTTCCATTCATTCGAAATAAAAGCGATCAGTCTTCACTTTTTACAGGTTCCGCTTTCGCAAATAATTTCCCCGGCCAGAATGCATAGCGGCCGAGCACGGTGGTAATCGCCGGCACGAGTAGCGGGCGGACGACAAAGGTATCCAGCAGAACGCCAATCGCGGTTACAATGCCGAACTGGACCAATATTTGGATCGGGAGCACCGTTAAAACCGCAAACGTTCCGGCTAAAATCAGCCCGGCTGAGGTAATGACGGCACCAGTTTCTGTGACGCCAAGGGCAATCGCGCGCCTGTGCGGCAAATGCTGTTTATTTTTCCAAATGCCCGAGATCATGAAAATATTGTAGTCTTCCCCAAGAGCGACAAGGAATACAAATGCATAGAGCGGAATAAGGTCCTGGATGGCGGAAATGCCCAACCCATAATGGATCAGCAGCCAGCCTGCGCCCAATGCCGCCACATAGGAAAGCAGAACTGTCACAATCAAGTAAACCATGGCAACGAGTGACCGCAAATACAGCAGCAACAAAATGGCAATGATGAAAACGACAGACGGGACAATGACCTTCATATCCCTTTCAGTCACCTTGGCCGTATCATAAAGGGAAGAGGTAATGCCACCAATCCAGATTTGGCTTTTGGACAGACCGGCCTTTTGCAATTGCTTTTGTATCACCGGGATGGATTGAATTGCTTTTTCACTGTACGGGTTATCTTTTAATCTTACATTGTAAGATTCATACTGTTTATCTTTTTCCCCGTATTGCGGTCCGGTTACGGTGTCAACAAACGGCAGTTTTTCAAGCGCTGCCTTTACATTCGCGCCTTTTCCTTCCGTATTGGCGATCACCTGGACAGGCGCCAGCTCGCCCGGCGAAAAATGGTCTGCGATGATTTCATAGCCTTCGCGCGACGGCATATCTTTCGGGAATGACTCGATCAAGTTCTGCGTATACGCGATTTTCGGTACGAAGAAAGCGAGCCCGCCGAGAATGATGACGCTCAGTACAATGATAAGCCAAGGCTTTCTTGTGACCGCTTCTCCCACTTTCCGGCTCCATTTCCCATGTGCAGCATGACGGCGGATCTTTTTCCCTTTTTTCGCTTCCAGGGCGCTGGCCATTTGTTCTGTTCTCGGAATAAACGGAAAGAAAGAAGCCCGGCCTAAAATGGAAAGTAGCGCCGGCAGCAGTGTCAATGCGGCAATGCCCATGATAAAGATGGCAAGGCTGAACGGAACAGCAAACCGCTGATACGTCCCGTAGTGCGCAAAAAGCAATGTGAACAGGCTGAGCACGACCGTAATCGCGCTGACCATGATCGCGCCGCCCGAATGCCGGATGGCCGTGTGCAGCGCTTTTATCTTATCTTCTTCTTCCAGCAAACATTCACGGTATTTTGAAACAAGAAATAAACAGTAATCCGTGCCGGCCCCGAATAAAAGGACAGTCATGATCGAAGTGGCCTGGGAATCCACTGTAATGATGCCTTCTTTTGCAAGAAATCCCAAAACCGGCCCGATTGCCCCATAAGCAAATACGACACCGATAAGCGGAACAAGCGCCAAAATCGGCGACCGATACAATACAATCAAGAGCACCAGCACAAGCAGCACGGTAGAAACCAACAGGGTGATATCCGCTTTGCTAAATAGTGACACCGCATCCGTGGATATGCCCGCAGGCCCTGTGAAGCGGACATGCAGGCCGTCATCTGCCAGTTTCTTATTCAAAATGGCTTTCGATTCGAGGGATGTCACTCTCTTCTTCAATTCTTTCAAGTTATCTGCCAGTTCATCCGTTCCTGCGCTTTTTTCCATAAATACCGGCGTAACAATCGTTGTGCCGTCTTTTGAAGCCTGCCCGCCCAGTGCCTGCGGCGGCATTTTTTCGTACGGTGGGATAAAACTTTGTGCGGGAAGCGGGTTTTTCTTTAAATCCCCGTACAATTTAGCAATCGTTCCGTAATCCTGCTGCGAGAGGCCGCCTTCACGGTACCAGGCGATAAGAAGCGGCGTGCCCGCATTCGGGAACTGTTTTTCAGCCACCTTTTCAGCCCGGACGGACATGGCTGAATCCGGCAGATTTGCTGCGCTGTTATCCGTGACTTTATTCACATTCGGAAAAACAGCAGACAAAACGGACACGACCAGGATCCATGCGGCAAGCGTTACCCATCTCCCTCTCCTTCCGGCACATGCTCCCGTGAACTTTACCAGTATATTTTTCATCGGTTTCCCACCTTTTTTACAGACTTATCACTATTTTATAATAGATGAAGCGGCCAAACAACCGAATCGGGCGGTCAGAGCAGAGCCGGGGGCCGGATTCAAATCATATTTATGGAAGCAAAAGGAAAACCTGCCTGTAAAAATATGTTTTCGCGGATCAAAAGCGGGAATAGTACCTTTGTTCTATTCACCTTTTGGCATGCTTAAAATCATAATTGATTGAAAATTTTTCCACATTCACTTATACTAAACGCATCAACTATTACTTCTTTTGGAAGGGGTACTTTTCTTGGAACGGAATCATACAATCATGCAGTTTTTTGAATGGAATACGCCGGCAGACGGCAGCCATTGGAACCGGCTGAAAGAAATGGCGCCCGAATTAAAGAAAACCGGGATTGATGCTGTCTGGCTTCCGCCGGTGACAAAAGGACAGTCAGACATGGATAATGGTTATGGCGTGTATGACCATTATGACCTTGGAGAGTTTGACCAGAAAGGCACCGTCAGGACAAAGTACGGGACGAAACAGCAATTGCATGAAGCGATCAACGCCTGCCACGAGCATGATATCCAGGTCTATATCGATGTCGTCATGAACCATAAAGCGGGCGCAGATGAAACCGAAGCTTTCCAAGTGGTGGAAGTCGACCCGATGGACCGCACCAAAGAAATTTCCGAACCATTTGAAATAGAAGGCTGGACAAAGTTCAATTTTACAAACCGGAAAGGCAAGTATTCTGATTTTACGTGGAATCATACCCATTTCAGTGGCGTCGATTACGACAACCGGACAGGGCGGAACGGCATTTTCCGTATTGTCGGGGAAAATAAGCATTGGGATGAGCATGTTGACAACGAATTTGGAAACTTTGATTACTTGATGTACGCGGACATTGATTACAACCATCCGGATGTAAAAAAAGAAATGATCGAATGGGGAAAATGGCTGGCCGATACGACCGGTTGTGACGGCTACCGGCTCGATGCCATTAAGCATATCAACCATGACTTTATCCGCGACTTTGCCGCTGCCTTAATGGAACACCGCGGAGACCATTTTTATTTTGTCGGCGAGTTCTGGAATCCGCAGCTGGAAGCGTGCCAAAAATACCTCGACCATGTACAGTTTAAAATCGATTTGTTCGATGTTGCACTCCATTATAAATTGCATGAAGCATCTAAAAAAGGGCGCGCGTTTGACCTCCCGACGATTTTTCATGATACACTCGTTCAAACGCACCCGCTGAATGCTGTTACGTTTGTCGATAACCATGATTCACAGCCGAACGAATCGCTGGAATCATGGGTGGACGACTGGTTTAAGCAGAGCGCCTATGCCTTGATTCTGCTGCGGAAAGACGGTTATCCGTGCGTCTTTTACGGGGATATGTACGGCATCGGCGGCGACAATCCGATTCCCGGAAAAAAAGACGCCCTTTCCCCGCTTTTATCTGTCCGGCGGGAAAAAGCGTATGGCGAGCAAGATGATTATTTCGACCATCCGAACACAATCGGCTGGGTGCGCCGCGGCGTTCCGGAGATCCCGCATTCCGGCTGTGCCGTCGTTATCTCAAACGGCGAGAACGGCGAAAAAAGAATGCTTGTCGGAAAAGAGCGCGCTGGCGAGGTTTGGGTGGACGCTACCGGCAACCGGCAGGAAAAAGTTACAATTGGCGAAGACGGCTATGCAGGATTTCCGGTTAACGGCGGAAGCGTTTCTGTCTGGGTACAGGAAACGGATGAAAACTAAGGAGGGGTACTGTTCCATCTTCCGGAACGGTGCTTATTTCATTCTTTCAGCTTATAGCTGTTTTTGCCGCGTTTTTTAATTTCGTACATCGTTTCATCCGCTTTTGCAATCAAGGTTTCTTCATCGCTGCAATGGTCCGGATACAAACTGATCCCGATGCTGCCTGTTGCTTCTATTGAGTGGGGGCCGATTTGGAACGGGCGGCTGAACGCTTCCACCATCCGGTTTTGCAACGCGGTCAAAACTTGGCGCCTGTTGTGATTCATTGAACCAAAAAGAATCTGTGGTAAACTGTTCATACAGAAACCTTTAGAAGGGATACGCCATGGCACAATTCGTATACAAGCAAATTATCGATGATTTGAAACAAAAAATTTTTGCCGGACAGTTCCCCGATATGAAACTGCCGGATGAACGAAGCCTGAGTGAAGCCTATCAGGTCAGCCGCAGTTCCATTAAGCGGGCGCTCTCGAAAATGGCCAACGACGGCATTATTTTTAAAAAACGCGGTTCCGGAACATTCATCAATCCTTTGTATATAAAAAACGCGTCCATTTTTAATTACGAAGGCACAAACCTCGGTGTCACCGACAATTTTCACATGCATGGCCAAAAGCCGGCCACAAAAGTGCTCTGTTTTGAGGTCATTCCGCCGACAGAAGAATTGCAGCGGAATTTGTTTTTGAACCCCCATGATTTTGTTTATAAAATACGCCGGCTCCGCTTGTTTGATGAGGATCCGTTTATGATGGAGACCGGTTATATTCCGATAAAAATCGTCCAAAATTTAACGCCCGAAATCATTGAAGGCTCCATTTTCAACTATCTGGAAGATGTCCACAATATGGCCGTAACGAAATCTTTTTTATCTATTTTTGCAGAACCGTCCAACGCGAAGGACCGTGAACTTTTGCGTTTAAAAGAACATGAACCGGTCGGTATTATGGAAGGCATCTTTTTTCTCGACAACGGCACGCCGTTTGAGTTTTCCCATATGCGGCTCCACTATCAATATTTAAAGTTCAATACATTTGTATCGGTGTCAGAGTAGGCTGAATGCATTTCAGCTTTTTTTAGACATGATATGTTCATAATTTCACGAATTTGGACCGTATTAATTTGTAAAAAGATTGATTTTTTAGGTGTAAGCGGTATGATGAACGTAGATGATAAATGAAAGGAAGCGGTTGAAATGGCAATGGCAGCTTCGCAAGTCGCTTATTCCTCCCCTGCTTATCTGAAAAATTTAGATGCATACTGGCGTGCAGCCAACTATATTTCGGTTGGCCAGCTTTATTTAAAAGACAATCCGTTATTAAAAGAACCCGTAAAGCCTTCTGATCTGAAAGCAAAACCGATCGGGCACTGGGGGACGATTTCAGGGCAGAACTTTATTTACGCCCATCTGAACCGAGTGATCAACAAATACGATTTAAATATGTTTTATATTGAAGGGCCGGGGCACGGCGGCCAGGTGATGGTATCCAATTCTTATCTTGACGGCAGTTATACTGAAATTTATCCGAATGTAACACAGGACATAGAAGGGATGAAGAGACTGTTTAAACAGTTTTCATTCCCGGGCGGCATTGCTTCCCACGCGGCACCGGAAACGCCGGGATCGATCCATGAAGGCGGCGAACTGGGCTATTCCCTTTCACACGGCACCGGCGCCATTTTGGACCAGCCCGATTTAATGGCCGCTGTTGTCGTCGGCGACGGGGAAGCGGAAACCGGGCCGCTTGCCACTTCCTGGTTGTCCAACCGGTTCATCAACCCGGTAACGGACGGCGCCGTTCTGCCAATTTTGCTTTTAAACGGTTTTAAAATCAGCAATCCGACCATGCTCTCCCGTATGTCTGATGAACAACTGGCGCTTTATTTTGAAGGGCTCGGCTGGCGGCCGTATTTCGTTGAAGGAGAAGACCCGCAAGAAATGCACCGCGATATGGCGTATGTAATGGACCAAATGATCGAACAGATCCAAGCCATCCAGTCACATGCCCGAAAAACCGGTGACACCACCCGCCCCGCTTGGCCAATGCTTGTTTTCCGTGCGCCAAAAGGGTGGACCGGCCCTAAGGAATGGGACGAGAAGCCGGTTGAACATTCATTCCGCGCCCACCAGATTCCGGTTCCGGTCGACCAGGACCATATGGAACATCTCGATGTTTTAATCAACTGGATGAAAAGTTACAGGCCGGAAGAATTATTCAATGAAAACGGGCGGCTGAGACCGGAAATTGCCGAGATCGCCCCGAAAGGCAGCAAACGAATGGCGATGAATCCTGCCACCAATGCCGGCTTCCATATCAAAGACCTTGATCTGCCGGATTTCCGCGATTATGCGCTGGACAACAAGGAACATGGAAAACAGATGGCGCAGGATATGACCGTTTTAGGGACATATTTAAAAGACGTGATTTTAAAAAATGAAGCCAAACGCAACTTCCGGATTTTCGGCCCGGATGAAACGATGTCGAACCGCCTGGCGCCAGTATTTGAGGCCACAAAGCGGCAATGGGTGGAAAAAATCAAAGAACCGAATGATGAATTTTTGGCACCGGACGGCCGTGTCATTGACTCGCAACTGTCTGAGCACCAGGCGGAAGGATTTTTGGAAGGCTATGTTTTAACCGGCCGCCACGGTTTCTTTGCAAGTTACGAAGCGTTCCTGCGTGTCGTCGATTCGATGATCACCCAGCATTTCAAATGGCTGCGAAAAGCAGCAGAACAAAAGTGGCGTGCGGATATCCCGTCATTGAATGTGGTCGCCACTTCCACTGTATTCCAACAAGATCATAACGGCTATACCCATCAGGATCCGGGCATTCTTGGCCACCTGGCTGATAAAAAACCGGAATTTATCCGCGAATATTTGCCGGCCGATGCCAATACGCTGCTCGCTGTATTTGACAAAATCCTGAACGACCGCGGGAAAATCAATCTGATTGTTTCTTCCAAACACCCGCGCCCGCAATGGTTTACCGTTGAAGAAGCGGAAGAGCTGGCAGACCGCGGACTGAAAATCATTGACTGGGCAAGCACAGACGAAGACGGTGATCCGGATATTGTCATTGCCGCATGCGGGACAGAACCGTTGCTTGAAAGCCTCGCTGCTGTTTCGATTTTGCACGAAAAACTGCCGAAATTGAAGATTCGTATGATCAATGTGCTCGATATTTTGAAATTAAGAAGTCCGGCATTGGATCCGCGCGGGCTTTCGGATGAAGCGTTCGACGCCTATTTTACAAAGGACAAACCGGTTGTTTTTGCCTTCCACGGTTACGAAGGCCTGATCAAAGACTTGTTTTTTGACCGTGCAAACCACAATCTGCATGTGCACGGCTACCGTGAAAACGGGGATATCACAACGCCGTTTGACATGCGCGTGATGAACCAGATGGATCGGTTTGACCTTGTAAAAGAAGTGGTGTCAAGCCTGCCTGATACAGCCCGGCACGCAGCCCTCATCAGCGAAATGGACAGCATGCTGCAAAAACATCATGCGTACATCCGCGAAGAAGGCACAGATCTGCCGGAAATCGAAAACTGGCAGTGGCAAGCGATAAAATAACAGCAAGAAAAACCGGGCGGACGTATCGAAATCGCTGAAAAAACCAATGAAATATAAAACGGCGGGACACCATCATGAATCGTGTCCCACCGTTTTTTTCATTCTATAGAGAAAACGGGTTTTTTCTTTTCCAAATCCAACAGCTCTGAGGAGTAAAAATTTTTCGTGATAATTTAACTATTCCCCCCCCAAAAATGCGGCTAAATATGTAATAATTTAAATAATTAGAGCTTGCTGGACGAATATTTTGGCATGGCTTAGTGACAAGTCGAATACAAGCTAAAATTTGATTCGTTCAGCAAGCCCTAATTAAATATGGATGT
>NZ_JARTJQ010000031.1:0-23270 GCF_036225245.1 Weizmannia sp. CD-2023 | reverse complement strand
GATCTCCTGTGCGTCGCCCGGCTCCAGGCTGAACGTCCCTTCAAGCGCAATCTCCCCGTTTTCCGCAATTGAACTTTTCCTGTACTGGAAGGACAAATCGCTTTTTTCAAGCCTTTTCATCTCGCCTGTTTTGGTCAGGACAAGCGCGCTTTTCAGAACATCTTTGACTTCCCCGCCATACGCCCCCGCATTCATATACAGCGCACCGCCGACAGATCCCGGTATCCCGCAGGCGAACTCAAGCCCTGTCAGCTTTTGCTTTAAAGCATAGCGCGATACATCGATAATGGCTGCACCACACTGGGCTGTAATGTCATTGCCTGTGTGCGATATTTTCGCTAATTTGGTCAGAATCAGCACAATTCCCCTGATGCCGCCGTCTTTGATGATCAGATTGGAGCCGTTGCCGAGGATCGTGTACGGCACGCCGTTCAGAGAGGCAAAACGGACCGTCTTTTGCACTTCTTCATATGTCTCAGGAAAAATCAAAATATCCGCTTTTCCCCCTGTTTTTGTAAAAGTATATTTGCTTAACGGTTCATCTTCCAGAATTTCACGCGGATAAATGAGCGAACGCAAGTCTTGTAAAATTGTCTTTTCAGCCATGCTCTTCTCCTTCTTTTCTTTGATGCCTCTTTATTTCCGGATAGTGGAGGATCATCGCCGCCAAACAAAAAAGCGGATACCCGATCAGCACCACACCCGAAACAAAACCGTTTTTCGTAAACCATTCATGAATGATTGTATGTAAAATAAACGGGACCGTCATGACAAAGCATGACATTTTCCATAAATGCTGGTACGCCAGTTTTCTCTTCCACAGCTTCCTGAGCCCGTATCCGGCACAAGCGAGCAGGGAAATGCCGGCCAATACGCCACACAGGACAACGAGCACATAAGCGAACAGAAAATAAAAAACAAATTGGATGGCATTCAGGGCATCAAGGGATCCGCCGGTTAAAAGTGCAGGGATATGCAGACAGGAAACCATAAGAACAAGCAGAACCACATACAAAACCGTCCTGTCCATCGGAAGCCTGTTCAAACGAAAAGCAGCTCTTTTTCCCGGCAATAAACAGCTGTATTTGAATGCAGTCCAAATATCCATCCTGTTATCCCCCTCTCCCGAATGCTCCACTCCACATTATAATATAAAAAACAATTTGAAACGAGAACCATTTACGACAGATTCTTTAATTCCGTTTCAATTGCTGCTTTTATTTTTTCAAGGCAAGCCTCAGGCGTTTTGGCAAAAATCCTTTTTCCGTTCACCATCGCAAACGGACTGTAGGTGCATAACCCGCACGCCATTAAGCATTCATTTGAAATCACCGCAACTTCAGGATACCGGGATTCAAGTTCTGCTTCCACATCAATTGTGTTGATCAGGCTGCCTTCACATATTTCGACTAAAATAATGCCCAATCCCGTTTCCTCCTTTTGCTTAAAAGCCGTAAAACGGCATCTTTATCCATTATACTGTAAGCTTTAAAAAAATCCCAACAGGCGCGCTTTCCCGGAGGTCCCCGTTCATCGGAAATCGTATACACGGACACTTCTTTCCCGGAAAATATAAATATTTTCCGGCCAGGCTGTCTTTTTCTTTATAATAACAGGAGATATTTGGTACAATAATGTAAGACTTCCATTTTGCTTGCAGCCACCTGCGCGCAAAGGAAAGACTTTACAATCTAATCATGTTGAGGTGTCTACATTGGAAAAACAGCAAATCGGCGTCATCGGTTTGGCCGTCATGGGGAAAAACCTTGCGTGGAATATCGAAAGCAAAGGTTACACCGTTTCGGTCTTCAACCGTTCCCGTTCAAAAACCGAGCAAATGTTAAAAGAATCGGAAGGAAAAAATATTTTCGGTTATTTTACAATGGAAGAATTCGTCCATTCGCTTGAAAAACCGCGAAAAATCCTGCTGATGGTCAAAGCGGGCGAAGCAACAGACGCCACGATCGAGCAGTTAAAACCGTTTCTCGACAAAGGCGATATCTTGATTGACGGCGGCAACACATTCTTTAAAGATACACAGCGCCGTAACAAGGAATTAAGTGCACTCGGCATCCATTTTATCGGCACCGGTGTCTCAGGCGGTGAAGAAGGCGCGCTGAAAGGCCCTTCGATCATGCCTGGTGGGCAAAAAGAAGCATACGACCTTGTTGCACCGATTTTAAAAGACATTGCTGCTAAAGTAAATGGTGACCCGTGCACAACCTATATCGGTCCGGATGGTGCCGGCCATTATGTGAAAATGGTTCATAACGGCATCGAATACGGCGATATGGAGCTCATCTCAGAGTCCTACAATCTGCTCAAAAATATCCTCGGCCTCACTGCGGACGAGCTGCACGAAGTGTTTGCCGACTGGAACAAAGGCGAGCTCGACAGTTATTTAATCGAAATTACCGCTGATATTTTTACAAAAAAAGACCCAGAAACCGGCAAACCGCTTGTCGACGTCATTTTAGATACGGCCGGCCAAAAAGGGACAGGCAAATGGACAAGCCAGAGTGCGCTTGATCTAGGGGTTCCGCTGCCATTGATTACGGAGTCCGTATTCGCCCGCTTTATCTCGGCCATGAAAGAAGAACGGAAAGCGGCAAGCAAATTGCTAAAAGGGCCTGAAAAACCCGCTTTTTCAGGAGACAAAAAAGCGTTCATTGAAGCGGTCAGAAAAGCATTGTACATGAGCAAGATTTGTTCTTACGCCCAGGGCTTTGCGCAAATGCGGGCCGCTTCGGAAGAATATAACTGGGATTTGAATTACGGTGAAATTGCGATGATTTTCCGCGGGGGCTGCATCATCCGCGCGCAATTTTTGCAAAAAATCAAAGATGCGTACGACCGCGATCGCAATCTTAAAAACCTGCTCCTTGACCCGTATTTCAAGGAAATCGTGGAAAGCTACCAGGATGCGTTGCGCGAAGTCATCGCGACAGCTGTCCGCTTCGGCGTACCTGTGCCGGCTTTGTCCGCAGCGCTTGCCTATTACGATTCGTACCGTTCGGAAGTGCTGCCTGCCAATCTCTTACAGGCCCAGCGTGACTATTTCGGTGCCCATACGTACCAGCGCGTTGACAAAGAAGGCATCTTCCATACGGAATGGCTTGAGTTATAATTCAGAAAAATCCCGCCGCACCTGGCGGGATTTTTTTACTCTCCGTACATTTTGAACACGATTTCGCCTTTGATCACTTTTCCCCCGTCTTGATTGGCCACCACTGCTTCATACGTTTGCCGGGCGCCTTGCGCTTCTTTCAGCGTTGCCGACAGTGTCAAGCGATCGTCTAGAAAAACCATGCCCGCAAAGCGCACGCTAAATTTTTCGATGAATCCTTCGCCAACATACGGTGTAAACAGCTTTCCGAGATTTCCCATTGTCCACATCCCGTGGGCAATAATGCCGGGCAGCCCGGCTTTTTCTGCTGCTTCATCGATCGTATGAATCGGATTAAAGTCGCCGGAAGCACCAGCGTACTTGATTAAGTCCAACCTTGAAACCGGCGGGAGTTCCATGCTTTCCAGGCTGTCCCCGGGTTTTTTCGCGCGAAGGTTCATCCTTTCATCCCCTTCCGGACCGTTTCAGAAAGAATAATCGTTTGGGTTGCGGTCATGACGATTTCACCATTCTTATCTTCCGCCGTGCTTTTTATAAACAAGAAACCCATCTGTCCGAGCTTTCCTTTTCTTTCCTGGTATTTTTCAATTTCCCTATAGCAGTGCAATGCTTCTCCGACATAGAGCGGCCGTTGATATTCGAAATTTTGTTCCCCGTGTATGAGCCCAGCTTTCGGAAGGTCCAGGCCTTCTATTATCCCGTAGTCAAACGTGACCGGGAATGTCAGCGGTGCGATGTTGGCTTTAAACCCTTTTTCAGCCGCAAAGGCAGGATCTGTAAAAACAGGGTGCGGGTCACCGATGGCTTCGGCGAACTTTCTGACAGCGCCCCTTTCGATCGTATTTTGGACCGGATTTGACCGTTTTCCAATCAGTTCTTCAAACATCCGCCCGCCCCCTTATTATGCTTTCGGCCCGCCGGCAACATAGAGCACCTGGCCGTTTACGAACGACGATTCTTCCATCGCAAAGAAAAGGACCGCGTTTGCAATATCTTCCGGCTTTCCTGTCCGACCGACAGGAATCATCGATTGATTAAATGCGATAAAGTCGTCGAATTTAACGCCGAGCCGCTCAGCCGTCGCTTTTGTCATGTCGGTTTCAATAAAGCCGGGCGCAACCGCATTGGCGGTAATGCCAAACTTTCCGAGTTCAATGGCCAGCGTTTTTGTAAAGCCCTGAATGCCCGCTTTTGCCGCCGCGTAGTTTGCCTGGCCGCGGTTGCCGAGCGCGGAAGTGGAAGAGGTATTGATGATTCTTCCGTATTTATTTTCAACCATGTTTTGCTGGACAGCCCTTGAAAAGAGGAACGCCCCTTTCAAATGGACATTCATGACGGTATCCCAGTCTTCGTCCGTCATTTTAAACAGCAGATTATCGCGGATCACGCCTGCATTGTTGACAAGAATATCAATCTTTCCATACCGGGTGCACACAGCTGAAACCACCGCTTCCACCTGCGTGCGGTTTGCCACATCCGCCAGCTGCCCGAATACATCGTAACCGCTTTCTTTGAAAGCCTTTACAGTTTCTTCCAAAGCCTTTTCATTGATATCGACGAGACAGACTTTTGCCCCTTCTTTGGCAAAGGCGGCTGCAATGGCTTTGCCGATCCCTCTGCTTGCACCCGTTACAATCGCAACCCTGTTTTCAAACCTTTTCAAAACCGCTCCCCCTCGCATGTTCGAATTTTTCTGTTTGTTTTAAATATATACAGTAAACAGTTTAAATTAAACGCTTCCTTTTGTAAATATTTGTGCATCCCTTTCAAGCACTCCACTGCCAAAAATTTTGTCAGCGCTTTATTTTTCGTATATTATAAAAAGTAGAAATATACATAAAGAGGTGGCAAGCTTGGAAAATTTTATTTTAAAACTGAAAGAATTGATCGGCCCGGATCTGGTCAGCGGAAATGAAACGGTTCTTGAGCAGCACAGCAGGGACGAATCCTATCATACACCCCATTTGCCGCAGGCTGTTGTATTTCCCGAGTCGGTGGAGCAAGTAAGGAAAGTGGTTGCTTTTGCCAATGAAAATCGCATTCCGGTGATTCCTTTTGGCCTCGGTTCCAGTCTCGAAGGCCATGTCATTCCTTATCAGGGCGGGATTACGCTTGATATGATGCGGATGAACAAAGTGGTAGAAGTACTTGACCGTGACTTTATTGTCCGGGTGCAGCCGGGTGTGACGCGCACGCAGTTAAACCGGGAGCTGAAAAAGTATGGTTTGTTTTTCCCGGTCGACCCGGGGGCGGATGCAACATTGGGAGGGATGGCCGCGACCAACGCCAGTGGCACCACTTCTGTTAAATACGGGGTCATGCGCGACCAGGTGTATGATTTAGAAGTGGTACTGGCGGACGGAACGGTCATTCATACCGGAAGCCTTGCCGCAAAATCATCGTCGGGCTACCATTTAAACGGGCTCATGGTCGGGTCTGAAGGGACACTGGGCGTCATTACCGAACTGGCTTTAAAAGTATACGGCATTCCGGAAGCAATGGTTGCGGCAAGGGCCGTTTTCGAAACGGTCAGGCAGGCGGTTGATGCTGTTGTCGCGATCCGCCAAGCCGGGATCCCGATGGAAAGGATGGAACTGGTTGACAAACGGTCGCTTCAGCAGGCAAACCGGTTTATGGGGACATCGTATCCGGAATGGCCCACTTTATTTTTGGAATTTACAGGGAACGAATCCGGGTTAAAACAAGATGTCAACTTTGCGAAAGACATCCTTGCCGAATTCCAATGCAAAAATGTTATGTTTGAAAAAGATGAAAAAGCGCGCCATAAGCTCTGGGATGCGCGGCATAAACTTGCCTACGCTTTTGTCCGCGGCACGCCGGGAAAGAAAATGATGGTAACCGATGCCTGTATCCCCCTTCATTTCCTTCCCGAAGCCATTGAAGATACGCGCAAAACGCTTGACAGAATGGGCATGGACGGGGCCATTGTCGGCCATGTTGGCGACGGCAACTATCATGTCATTTTAATGATCGATATGGGAAATGAAAATGAAATTCGGCAGGCACAGGCGTTAAATGAACATATTGTGTCATTTGCGCTTTCAAAGGGCGGTACCTGCACAGGCGAACACGGCGTTGGGATTGGAAAGGCAAAATATCAGCGTGAAGAACACGGGCCCGCTTATGGGATGATGAAGAAAATCAAGGATCTGTTTGACCCGAATCATATTTTAAACCCCGGTAAAATCTTTATTTGAGGCTTTTGCCCGCATTTTTTTCACTTTTTGGGGCAAATGTCTATAACCATGCGCCCTGATCCACATACTCTAATGTTGAACACCGAAAAGGAGTGGGTTGAGATGGAACAAACATATGGAAATTATCCGCAATCTCAGGGGTTAGGGCATTTCGGCAGCTATGCCGGGGGAAGCCAGCCTTATTATGATGATGATATGGATATGATGCAGCATTACGGTCCGATGGGGCAAATGGGCCAGATGGGAGCAGCAGACGGTTTGGCAGGGCAATATCCGATGGCAGGGCAAATGTACCCGGGACAGCATCCCGCAACTTCGATGTATCCGGGCATGTACGGCATGCCGGGGTACGGTCAGCATATGGGAATGCCGATGGGCCCGGGGTACACAGGCGCCGGTTACGGTCATGGACAAATGCCGGGTTATCCAGGATATGCGGGCGCTGGGATGGGCATGGCCCCGGGAATGATGCACGGTTATTACCCGGGCATGACAGGCAGGGATTGTCATTGCTGACCGGGGCATACCCGCGAGCCAAATCCATAAGGCGTGCCAAATAAATCCGCAGTGATACATGTAAACAGCCGGCCTGCCATTGCTTTAGTGCAACGGAAGGCCGGCTGTTTTTAACATTTCTTTTAATTGGCCGAGCGCTTCGTCGGTATGTCCGGCCCGGATCGTTTTCACCCTTTCTGTCTCCTCTATTCCGAGCGAATGGTCATATCTTGGATCATAATAATATTCGAGCAGCCATTTTACGGCCTCATGATATCGTTCAGTCTGTAAATCTTTCTCGATTTCTTTTGCAACCGGCGTGTGAATCCGTTCTTTGATGCTTTGAAAGGCACGGATGCACGCTTCTTTGTTCTCCCACGGCCGGTAATCATCCAAAATATTGCGGACCCGTTCCTCCACCGGCAATTCAATCATAATTTTCGTGCCGCGCGCTTTGTTTTCCATCAAAAATTCCGGCACCACTACTTTTCCGATTCTTTTGCTTTCCGCTTCCATCAGAATATACGGCGCATTTTTCAATTGTAAAATGCGCTCTGCCAACAAAGCATCGAACGTTTTCTGGTTATGGGAGCTTAGGCCGATATCCCCGAAAATGCTGCCGCGATGATTGGCCATGCCTTCCAGGTCAAGGACCGGATAGCCTTCCGAAGCAAGCGCCCGGAGCATATACGTTTTACCGGTGCCTGTATAGCCGCCCAGCACATACGTAACCGGATGAAAGTCCATATTTTCAAGCAGACCTGTCACCCATTTCCGGTAGGCGCGGTAGCCTCCCTGGAGCCGGTAGGCATGGATGTCCATCAGATTCAAAACGGTTGCCGCCGTTTTGCTCCGCATACCGCCGCGCCAGCAAAATACCGCTTTTTCCCCTTCTATTTCACGGAAAGCCTCGATAAAACCGGGCAACTTTTTCGAAAAAATTTCAAGTCCGCGTTCTTTCGCAGCGCGGTTGCCGGATTGGGCATAAATCGTCCCCACTTCCGCCCGTTCTTCATCATTAAATAAAGGGATATTCACGCTCCCCGGAATCGTTGCGTTCCGGTATTCGGAAGGGGAACGGACATCCACCCATGTGAGCTGCTTTTTCTCCATCCGTTTTCTTGCTTCTTCAATGGTAATGTCTTGAAACAAATATTTCCCGCCTTTCTATGGTTCCTGATGGGACTATTGCACTTTGATACGGCCGGGATGACTCGCGACGACTTCACCGATCAGGCAGGCTTCCACCCCTGATTTTACAAGTTCTTCGAGCAGCTGTTCCGCTTCATCGCCGGCAACGGACAGCAATAGGCCGCCTGATGTGACCGCATCACTTAAAATCCATTTATCTATTTGGTCCATGCCTTCTGGGAAGTCGACGACATTTTCAATATGGGCAAAATTATTCTTTGTGCCGCCCGGAACAGCACCTGCTTCCGCCAGTTCACGCACGCGCGGCAGCACCGGCACTTTGTCTTGGTAAATACGGAGCCCATTTTTGCTCCCCTGCGCCATTTCGGATGCATGGCCCAAAAGCCCGAACCCGGTCACATCGGTCGAAGCATGGATGGTGTAATCCCGGGAAATTTCAGCTGCTTTTTTATTTAAGGTGGCCATGACATTGGTCACGCGTGTGATCTCTTCTTCCGTTAATAAATCCCGTTTAATGGAAGTGGTCAAAATCCCGACCCCGATCGGTTTCGTCAATATCAGCTTGTCCCCCGGTTTGGCCCCTGCATTCGTGCGGATATTTGCCGGGTGGATCGTGCCAGTCACCGCCATCCCGAATTTAGGTTCCTGGTCATCAATCGAATGCCCACCGGCTAAAGTGACCCCGGCTTCTTTGCACTTATCACCGGCGCCTTTTAAAATATCGGCAAGAATGGCTTTGTCGAGGGTATGGATCGGAAAAGCAACAATATTCAGCGCAGTTAGCGGCGTACCGCCCATGGCATAAATATCACTAATTGCGTTTGCCGCCGCCACCTGGCCGAATGCATAAGGGTCATTGACAATCGGTGTAAAAAAGTCGACTGTCTGCACGATTGCCAAATCATCCGTCAGCTTGTAAACGCCGGCATCATCGTTCGTATCGAGCCCGACAAGCAAATTCGGATCCGCTGCCTTCGGTGGCAGCGTCCGCATCACCTGCTGCAAATCCGCCGGACCGATTTTGCATCCGCATCCGCCTTTTGTTGTCAGTGAAGTCAATTTTATTTTTTCTGATTGTGCCATATTGCATCAACCTGACCTTTCTTAAAGCATGTCTGATCCTTGTACCATTATAGACCACTTCGCAGCAAAATGCATTTTCTTCCGCTCCGTCCGCCTAATGAGGACGCTGAAAACGGATCCCGGTGGTGAAACCAGGCAGGTCGGGATAAACCCGCAACCCATTATGGTATAATAAAGGAAACAAATTTTTGAGGTGATCGCGTTGAAACTGGCATTTATATCCGATATTCACGGCAATGCGCATGCGCTCGAAGCCGTGCTGGAAGATATTGAACAAAAGCGGGCCGATAAAATTTTTGTCCTCGGCGATCTTTGCTTTCGCGGCCCGGAACCACAGCGGGCATATGAGATGGTGATGGCTTTAAATACGGAAGTGATTAAAGGAAATGCTGATGAATGGGTGTACAGGGGTGTCGGCATGAACGAAGTGCCGGAAAAGGCTTATGAAATGATGAACCGGGAGCGGGACTGGACGGTTTCCCGGATGGAGCAGAATGCAGTGGAGTCGTTGCACCAGCTCCCCGAAGAGGTAAAATACGAATACGGCGGCATCAAAATTCACGGATTTCACGCCACCCCGTACAGTTTGTTTGAAAATGTGCCGCCGGATAGTGAAAACAGCAAGTTGAAAGAGAAGTTAATGCAGGAAGACGCGGATATTTATTTATACGCGCACATCCACCTGCCGTTTATCCGCACGTTTGATGGCAAAACGTTTGTCAATCTCGGCAGTGTCGGTCTGCCGTTTGACGGGATCGCCAAAGCCTCTTATGCGATGGTGGAAATTGGCGATCACGATTACCAGGTTTCCAATGTCCGTGTTTCCTACGATGTGCAAAAGACGATCGGGTTATTTGAAGCTTCCGATTATCCGAATAAAGACAAGCTGATCGACATTTTAACCCGGGCAAAAAATGATTGAACCCACCCCCGGTTTTAACCGGGGGTTTTTTTCGGCAGAAGTTTTTGTGAAATTTTTCACGAAAGAGCATAAAAAAGCGCAGCAGCCCCATGCCAAAAAAGAGACAGCCATTGGCATCACCCGCCATTTATTTTTTCACCTTATTATGTTATCATTAACAATTGGTATAAATTTTACTGTCATAGAAATGGAGATGTTGTTGCTTTGGCTGTTGTGAATCATACGGCAAAACCTGAACAGCAATCCGAGAAAAAGGCGGCATGGCTTGCCGTTTTGTTTCTCGTCATTGCCGCGTTCGGCCTTTTTTATGTAAAATGGTGGCCGTACTATGAGAAGTCTTTGCTTGCCGCCCATACGCATTCCATCGGGACATCGATTCTCGGGGATCCGGGCAAATCGGCATCATTTTCATGGGATGGCACCTTCCAATATGTGATCGCGTATTTTCAGGCTGTTTGGAAAGCGGCCGTGCTCGGCATTTTGCTCGGTTCGCTCGTGCAAGTGCTCCTGCCTTCTGCATGGCTGCTTAAAGTGCTCGGCAAAACGTCATTTGGAAGTACGGTCATTGCCGGAGCGAGCGCCATTCCCGGCATGATGTGCACATGCTGCGCAGCACCGATTGCAGTCGGGCTGCGCAAAAAACAAGTGTCCACACCTGCGGCACTCGCCTTTTGGATTGGTAACCCGATGCTGAATCCGGCAACGCTGATTTTCATGGCTTTTGTATTATCATGGAAATTTACCCTTCTCCGCATCGTCGCAGGGCTTATCATGACGTTCGGGGTCAGCTGGCTGGCGGGCCGGCTTGTGAAAAACGAACAACCGGTGAACATCCGCCAGTTCGAGCCAGATGCCGGAGAAAACAACGGGTCCTTTTTCTTAAGATGGGGAAAGGCCGCCGGAAATATGATCCTGTATCTTGTTCCGGCTTATTTGCTTTCGGTTGTTGTGTTAAGTGCGGCCCGTTTCTGGTTGTTTCCGGCATTCGGCCAGCATGCCGGAAACAGCATTACGGCGGTGATCCTGCTTGCTCTTGCCGGCATGCTGTTTGTCATTCCGACAGCAGCTGAAATTCCGATTGTCCAGACGATGATGGCTTTCGGGCTCGGGACAGGTCCGGCCAGCGCACTGCTTGTGACGCTTCCGGCCATCAGCCTTCCTTCCTTGATCATGGTTGGCCGGTCGTTTTCAAAACAAACCCTTCTGTTTGTTGCAGCCTCCTGTGTTGTGGTCGGGATTGTGGCAGGATTATGTGGAATGTTTTTTTAACCAAACGATTGCCCGGAGCATATGAATAAAACGGCGCGGCTATCTGGCCGCGCCGTTTTGCATTCATTCTCTGACTTGGCCGCTCCCGTAAATCCAATATTTTGTGGACGTTAAGGCATCCAACCCCATCGGACCGCGGGCATGCAGTTTCTGGGTGCTGATGCCGATTTCCGCCCCGTATCCGAACTCAAAACCGTCTGTAAAGCGGGTGGACGCATTATGGTACACACAGGCGGCATCCACCATGGACATGAAATGTTCCGCCCGGGCCCCGTCTTCTGTTACAATCGCCTCTGAATGTTTTGTGCCGTAACGGTTGATGTGCCGGATCGCTTCATCTGTATCTTCCACCGTTTTGACGCTGATTTTAAGCGCGAGATATTCGCAATACCAGTCCTCTTCCGCCGCCTCTTTTGCAGCCGGAAAAATTTTTCGCACCGGCTCGTCTCCGTAAATCTCCACCCCTTTTTCCGCCAGTGCGCTAAGCAGCTTTTCACCGTGCTGGGCGAGCCAATGCGCATGGATTAAAAGCGTTTCGATAGCATTGCAGACGGATGGGCGCTGTGTTTTTGCATTGACTGCGATCCGGACGGCCATTTCCGGCTGTGCTGTTTCGTCAATATATAAATGGCAATTGCCCGCCCCGGTTTCAATCACCGGTACAGAAGCTTCGCGGACAACAGTATCAATCAGCTTTTTCCCGCCTCTCGGGATCAAGACATCAAGATAATCACGAAGGTGGAACATTTCTGTTGCCGCCTCCCTGCCTGTATCTTCGATGAGCTGGACGGCATCTTCAGGAAAGCCTGTCTCCGCCAATGCGCGGTGAATGGAAGTGACGAGCGCCTGATTTGAGCAGATGGAAGACGAGCTTCCCCTTAAAATGACCGCATTGCCCGTTTTGATCGCAAGCGTGGCAGCATCGGCCGTAACATTCGGGCGCGCTTCGTAAATCATGCCGATGACACCGACCGGCACTTTCTTTTTGAGGATGAGCAATCCGTTTTCTTTCTTGATTTCCTCGACCGTTTCCCCGACCGGATCTCTTAATTTCACAAGCAGCCGGACCGCTTCTGACATATCATGGATCCGCTTCTCGTTCAGCATCATCCTGTCGAGTATATTTTCCGGAAGGCCTGCCCGGCTCCCCCGCCTGAGGTCTTTTTTGTTTTCGGAAATGATCGTTTCCCGGTCCTCAAGCAAAACACGGGCAATCGCCAAAAGCGCTTTGTTTTTTTCTTCCGTTGTTTTTTTGGCGAGCACCATGCTGATATTCTTCGCTTTTTTTCCTTTTTCTGCGGCTTCAGACATTTAACCCAGCCCCTTTCTGTTTAAAGGCACCCAATGATCGCGGTGAATGACTTCTTCTGCTGCCCGCCCGCTAGGCCTCATAAGCACGCGCAACAGCTCTTCTGCACCGTAAAGCACTTCCCCTTTTCCAAGCAGCCCTTTTGCGCCGTAGACGTCCACGACATCGCCTTTTTGGAATGTGCCGGAAATTTTTTGAATGCCTGCCGGAAGCAGGCTGCTCCCTTTTTGCAGCAAAGCCTGTTCCGCGCCGCGGTCAATGTATATTTTTCCGGCACTTTCCGAAAACAGCGCGATCCATTGTTTCCGGCTCTTTACAGCTGGGCGGGTGGCTCCGATATACGTGCCGTCCCCTTTTCCTTCGAGTATCCTGACGAGTTTATCGCACCCTTTTCCTTTTCCAATAAACACCCGGACGCCGAGGGAGACAGCTGTATTTGCGGCTTTTAACTTTGACAACATGCCGCCTGTTCCCGCTTTCGACCCGGCGCCTCCAGCCATTTTCATCATCTCGGGCGTAATATGATCGATAAAATCAATGCGCTGCGCACAACGGTCGTATTTTGGATTCGTGCTGTACAGCCCATTTACATCCGTTAAAATGATGAGGCATCCGGCGTGGACAAGCCCGCTGACAAGCGCTGACAGCATATCATTATCGCCGAAAGTCAGTTCTGAGACCGACACGGAATCATTCTCATTGATAACTGGGATGACGCCGCGGCGCAAAAGCTCTGTTATCGTTGAATAAGCGTTATGGTACCGGTCTTTTGTGGAAAAATCTTTCCGGGTCAACAAAATTTGCGCCGGTATTAAGCCGTAAGCACCGAGCGCTTCCCTGTAACGCTGGATGAGCACACTCTGGCCGATAGCAGCAGCAGCCTGCTTCCCTTTTAACGTGACGGGCCGCGCCGGGTAACCGAGCAGCCGGAACCCGCACGCGACGGCGCCGGATGAAACGACGACCACCTCATGCCCGGCTTTGTGCAATGCGACAAGGGCGCCGATATGATCGGCAAACTTCTGTTCATCGATTTCACCGGCGTCATTTGTTAAAGAACTGCTTCCGATTTTTACGACGACTCTGTTTTTCTCCATGGCTTTTCTCTCCTTCTAAAAAAGGTGAAACAAAAAGGCCTTTCCGTCCCTGTAAAAAGGACGAAAAGGCCTTGCTTTTCGCGGTACCACCTTTTTTGGGCGACATTTGCGCCCCGCTCTTTTTTGATAACGCAAAACTTTGCGCCCGGTTTTCCGGGACCCGGAAGGCAGGTTCGGCAGGCCGCCTGCTGCTGCACCTTTCAGCCTGTGGGTGCCGCTCTCTTATGCAAGGGTGATCCGCCTACTATTCCTTCGTTCACGTTCAGTATTTTTAATTATCTTACAACAGCAGTAGCAGAAATGCAAGCAAAATATTTTGCTATGCATAACCCAGGCAGCCGGGACAAAAAATAAGCTTACATGCGGATTTTCCCCGAAAATGGAAAGCAAATTACTTTCTATACGGTGAAAATTTGATATACTAGTCATGTATGAGGTTTCATCACCTTTCTTTGTGAATCTTGGTACGTAATTATGGGAGGAAATTCACAATCAGGAGGGGGGAATCAGGGAACCCGTATATTTTTTTGCATCTACATATGTGTGGGAATTCCATCAGAAAAGGAGAAATAGGAGATGGCAGAAACTTCAGCTCAAAAAGGCAATCCTGAAGAAAAACCGGAAGTAACCCCGGAAACGGCAGTCGTACAGAAAGATTTGCTGGATCAATTATTGGATCCGGAAATCCAGCAATCTTTGACGGTGTTGGTTGAAAGCCTGCCGAAAATGGCCGAACTGGTCACCATGTTAAACAAAGCCTATGATTTTGCGCAATCCATTATGACAGATAAAGTGCTGGTCAATGATTTTAAAGGCGGATTTCTAGGCTTTCTGGATCCCGTTGCCGAAAAAGCAAAGGGGCTTGCCCAAACTGCGATTGAAGCAAAAGACCGTGCCGAGACGTCCACAGACACAATCGGATTGTTCGGCCTGTTGAGATTGCTGAAAGATCCGCAAGCCCAGAAGCTGTTCCGTTTCCTGCAGTCTTATCTTGCAGTCGCGGAAGAACGCAGCAAACAGCAGTAAGGTGAATGAGAACTAATGAAAACGGGGGATCCATATGAGTAAAAAAATTGTCATTTTAGGGGCCGGTTATGGCGGCCTGTTATCTGCGTTATCAGCGCGTGAATATTTGTCAAAAGACGATGCAGCGATCACGGTCGTAAACCGTGTGCCGGACCATCAAATTATTACGGAATTGCACCGTCTGGCGGCGGGCGGCGTTTCTGAAAAACGGGTGTCGCTTCCGCTCAGAAAACTGTTTAAAGGTAAAGATGTCGACGTTCAGGTGGATGAAGTCACAAAAATCTCGCCTGATTCGAAAGAAGTATCGCTCGGAAGCGGCTTTAAGCTGAATTACGATGTGCTCGTTGTCGCACTCGGCAGCGAAACAGCTTTCTTCGGCATTCCGGGCCTTGAAGAAAACAGCTTTCTGTTAAAATCAGTGGACGATGCGAAACGCATTCATGCCCATATCGAGTCCTGCCTTGCGCAGTATGTCAAAACGAAAAACAAAGCGGATGCCACATTTGTTGTCGGCGGTGGCGGCCTGACCGGGATTGAACTGGTTGGCGAGCTGGCGGACAAGGTGCCGGCATGGTCGAAAAAATTTGCGATCGACCCTTCTGAAATCTCGCTTATTTGTGTCGAAGCGGCGCCTTCCATTTTGCCGAACTTCGCGCCAAATCTAATTGAGCGGGCAACGAAGAGCCTGGAAGCGCGTGGTGTGCAATTTTTGACAGGCATCCCTGTTACGAAATTCCAGGATAATGTCGTGGAATTAAAAGACGGCCAGAAAATCGAAACAAAAACGCTTGTCTGGACGGGCGGCGTGCAAGGAAACCGTGTCGTTGCAAATTCCGGGATTGAAGTAAACCGCGGGCGTGCAACCGTAAACGCCTATTTGCAATCCACTTCCCATCCGGATGTGTTTGTTGCAGGCGACAGCGCGGTTGTCTTCCCGTCAGAAGGCGCACGCCCTTATCCGCCAACAGCACAAATGTCGTGGCAAATGGGAGAATTGATTGGCTATAATCTTTCTGCTTATTTAAAAGGCGGGAAAATGCAGACGTTCCACCCGATCAATTCCGGTACGCTTGCAAGCCTCGGCAGAAAAGATGCCATTGCATTTATCGGGGAAAACCAAACGCAATTAAAAGGCTTCCCAGCTTCCGCTATGAAAGAAGCAAGCAATATTCGTTACCTGGCCCATATTAACGGGTTATTCTCACTTGTATATTAAGGAAAAAGGCGCATCCAAACGCGGATGCGCCTTTTTTAAGCCTCTTTTTCCCCGGCAAACCTAAGTTGCAGGCCGCGCTTTTTTTTCGTGCAAATTGGCCGCAACCGGCTCTATACCTGCACGAAAAAAAGCCCGGCATCACCGGGCAGCTTTACAAACCACTTTCGCTTCTTTTTTTCTTTTTGTCCATATATTCCAAATACGCCTCATCGTGGGTAAGCCATGCTTGGAACTGGCGCTTTACAAATTTTTCCGCTTCTTCAAAGGCAGAAAAAGAAGGAGACTGCTTTAAGCCTCTTGCTTCGATCGCCCAGCCTTTTTGAGGGTCTTTATAAATAAAGATTGGTTCCCCGCTGCGGTTTTGGTATAAACATCCCGCTTCCTGCCCTTTGATATTGGACTGGTTATGGGCAAAATCGCGTTTCAGCGGTTCTGTTTTAAACGTTTCGACGACAAACTGCCGGAACGCCTCTTCCGTCAGCACGGCCCCCGATGCTTTTTTGTGCCCGCCCCCGTCGTATTTTTTGGCAATTTCCGATACGTCAATATGGTCATGAATCGTCCTGAAACTGATCCGTTTCTTTCCGACCATGCAAATGGCGATATAATCGAGATGCGGGTATTCTTTTGCAACGGCATTCCCCAATTCGGAATGATGCGACTCGGCATGAATAACGCCTGCATAATAACCGTCAATCACAGCCTGGTAGACTTCCCGCTTTTTTCCATTTATATATCTTTCGATTTTTTTCTCTTCCAGATCAAGTATTTTTTCTTCCAAATCATCAAATGAAAACGTTTCACTGCCGCTAAGTTTATGTAGCAAAATCTCTTCAAACTCTTCGATCGGATACAGATAGAAAAGATCATTTAATTTTTTGGCCTGCATATTCCCGTTGCGTTCCCATTCCCATGTATCCATTTGCCGGACAAGTTCGACAAACGCGTCAACAGCACCTGTCGGGTTGATTTTTCCTTCCGCTTGCAGATACCGATAAAACAAAGAAGTGGCGCTTGCCTGTTTGCCGTCTTCCTCCACCTGGACAGAAGCCCATTCATGCTCATTTAAGTGAAGCGCGCTTTTATGGTGGTCAATCAGTTTCACTTTTCCGCCCTGTGCGGCATAGGCATCGAGGAGCTCCGCATTTTTTTCATTGACCGATAAATCGGTAATCCACAGCATGTCTTCTTTATGTTCTTTTTTTAAAAAAGCTTCCACCTGGGGATTTAAACCGGACACAGAATTATACTGGATTTCAATGTCTTTTCCGAATGCAAGCCTGGCAAGAATCCCACAGCCAAGCCCGTCCAGGTCATTATGGGTTAATAAACGATACATCAATCTTCCTCCGAAATTAAAATTTCTGTATGGTCTCCCATACGGATGTTTTTCACAAAATAATATTCTTTGCCTCCGCCCGGTTCCGGGTATATACCTTGTCGCCGTTCCCGATGACAACAAGATCGCAAATGCCGAGAAAAAGCCCGTGTTCAACAATGCCTGTTATGCTGTCCAGCCAGGCTCCAAACGCGCCAATATCAGGCGTTTGGAGCTTTATATCCACGATATAGTGGCCGCCGTCTGTTACATACGGCCGGCCTTCTTTCATCCGGAGGACAGGGTTTAACCCTTCTCGCTCAAACGTTTTCACCAAATGTTTGTATCCGAACGGGACCACTTCCACCGGCAGCGGAAAAGCACCAAGTTTTTGAACCATTTTCCGGGAATCCACCACCCAGATATTTCTTTTTGATGCCTTTGCCACCAGTTTTTCAAACAACAACGCCCCGCCGCCGCCTTTGATGCCGTTTAAGGAAGGGTCCACCTCGTCGGCTCCGTCAATGGTCATATCCATTTGCGCCGTATCGTTCAAGTCTGCTATCGGAATGCCGCATTCGCGCGCAAGTTTTTCTGTCGCACGCGAGGTGGGCACACCGGTGATGTGCAGGCCGCTTTGCACCCGTTCCCCTAATTTTTTTATCGTGTAATAAACAGTTGAGCCGGTCCCAAGCCCGACAATCATTCCATCTTCTACGAGTTCCGCTGCTTTCTCCCCGGCCATCTTTTTCCCGTCCATACCTCTGCACCTGCCTTTACTTTGATTTTATAACAGTCTTAAAGAATTATAAAGGAAAGCGCAAACAGCCATGAAATGAAAATAAAAAAATCGCTCTGCCTTTCAAGGTTTAAACGCAACACGCACACACACGGGCCATTTTTGGATAATATAACCGGACATGCCGGGCCTTATACAAGCATACATTCACGGGCGGCCGCTTTTTGCGCTTTTTCGGGCAATCCAACAACTTTGAAGCTCGTTTTCCGTCAGGCTTTTTGTTCACCGGATCACAATGGCCTGGCTGCCCATCTGCTTCCACGCTTTCTCAAATGCTTCACGGCCAAGCTGCTTATTTTTTGTTCCATACGGGTCATTCACATAAATATGGCCTGGATCGTACCCTGTAATGACAACACTGTGTTCGCTGTATGTGATGTTAATACTTCCCTGGGGCGTGTCCCATGTTTTGAAATCAGAAACCGGCTGAAACCGGGCTGTCGTAATCACCCAGACAGCATGCCCTTCCTCAACATTTTCCAGGATTTTTGAAAAAGGCTGTCCCGTTAAATCCGCCGCTCTTTTGCCGGCATATTTTTTGGCCAGTTCAAAAACAGGGCCGTGGTACACGCCATACCCGGGACCATCCTCCATGTTCCCGACAAAACCTGCGTTCGGATTGCCGTGCTGCCCGTTTTTATAGGTAAACGGCACATACTTGATTTCTTCCGCCAATTGATTCTTGGTCACATGAAAACCGTTATCGACAAGCAGCATCGCGAGGCTTGTCACTTCACAGCCGTTATAAAGGCGGGGCGCATCCATTTGCCTGATAATCGGCACATCGAGCAGTTTTTTGGCAGCAGCGTTATTTTGCGCGGATTTTTGGGCCGATTCTTTATGGGTCAGATACTCATTTAAGGCGAGCAACATGACGATCAATACGATTGCTGCAAAAATGAGCCTGGATGATTTCATCTGTGCTACTCCCCTTTCGGTTATGGCGAAAGCATTCACCGTCTTTCCGTTCTTTCCTGTATGCACTTTAACCCCTGCCGGCCGGGGAAGCGCACGGGAAACTGTCTGTCCCGCTTTTAAGCCGGCCACGGGAAGCCGCCATTCCTGCAGAGAAACCAGTCTTGAATTATTATATGGATAAATTGGAAAGAACTCAACTCCGCGTAAGAGCAATCCAAAATGAACATCAAAGGACTGCTGTTATGTAATCTCACGTGCCGATGAAAAATACGTATATTTTTGTCAGGTTTTCTTACACAAAGATGGTCTAAACGGCTTTTTTGGTATATATTAATAAAAACACCTTACAAAGGGAGGATGCACCGGTGGCAACGAATGAATCATACTTGGAAAAGAAAGTCATCTCGATCGGAACGGTATGTGAATTAACCGGCTTAAGTGAAAGAAGAATCCGCTACTATGAAGAAAGGAAATTGATTTTCCCGGAACGGACAAACAGAGGGATCCGGAAATATTCATTTACCGATGTTGAACGCCTGATGGACATCGCCAATAAACGTGAAGAAGGCATCCAGACTGCGGAAATCCGCAAAGAATATATGAAAGAGAAAAAATACAATGAACGCACGATGCGCGAACAAGTCATCCGCGGCCAGCTGAATGCTTATTTCCGCACAAGAGAATAATGCATCAAACGGCAGCCGGGCAGGCTGCCGTTTGCGCAAGCTGTTTATTCATACACGCTCCGGATATCCGTGTTTGCAGGAAGGGCGAACGGATTGTCCTTGTTAATATGGTCATAGAACATAATCCCGTTCAAGTGGTCCATCTCATGCTGAAAAACAATCGCGGGATAGCCCTTTAATTTAATGAGCACTTCATTCCCGTCCAAATCGTATGCCTTTACTTTAATCCGTTCATAACGCGGCACAAAACCATCCACTTTCCGGTCAACCGACAGGCAGCCTTCCCCTTGCGGAAGGTAGATCATCGATATCGAATGGCTGACCAGTTTTGGATTAAAAACCGTGTACGCCTTTTCACCGTCTTCATCCGCAATATAAACGGCAAACATCCTTTTATTAAGGCCGATCTGATTTGCGGACAATCCAACGCCTGCACGCAAATTGCATTTGCCGGCAATCTCCGGATCCTGGCTGTTTTTTAAAAACTGGAGCATGCAGCGCAGTTCCGCTTTGTCTTCTTCAGTTGGCGGCATGTTCACTTCATCCAGCACTTTTCTTAAAATCGGATCGCCTTCCCTGACGATATCATCCATTGTAATCATATAATCATCATTATATTTGCTCATAGATTGAACCCTCATCTGCCTTTTTCCTGAAATTCTATTTACCCGGCACGGGACGGCCCCGGAACCGGCTGCCATTATACCTGTTTGGACATTGTTAATCTTACCATACCGCAGCAAAAAAATCTAAACAGACGGAACGCCGGACACGGTTTCCGCCAATGCGAACCCCCTGCCTATCATAAACCGGGCACACCTTTTAAAGGGCGGCCCGGTATTTTCAGCTTTTTGCCGTTTTGGCCCGAGATGGAGCGTCCGGCGCACAACAGCTTGCTGTATTGCAGTGGTTTTTCAATGCACAGGAAGCGCACTGCCCTTCCCTGCTTTTTTTGATAAAACGGATCAGCGTAAATGCCGCATAAGCAAAAATCACAACACCGAGCAAAATACTAAATAACATCGGAACATTCCCCCGTTTTAAAAAGCGATGAACCGCCCAATATTGTAAATCAGAAAAGCGATCAAGTAAGCAATCACAAGTGCATAAGCGATCGAAAAAAGCGTCACTTTCCCCGAACCGGTTTCTTTATGGATAATGGCCACGGTCGAAAGGCATGGAATGTATAAAAGAATGAATACCATGAAACTATAGGCCGAAAGCGGTGTAAAAGCATGGGAAATCACACCTGCCAGAGATGCGCCGTCTGGAACAAAATAGAGGACGTTCATCGTCGAAACGACCACTTCTTTTGCCATAAAACCGGTCAGAAGGGCAGCCGCGGCCTGCCATGTTCCAAAACCGAGCGGCTTGAAGACAGGCGCAATCCATCCGCATAGGATCGCCATAAAACTTTTATCGACAGGCACATTGAATCCGCCCGGCCCCGCATTCGAAATGAGCCAAATGGCTACCGTGCCACCGAAAATCAAAGTCCCTGCTTTCTGGACGAAACCTTTCCCTTTATCCCATGTGCTTCTGTACAAACTCCGCGCATTCGGCACGCGGTACGGCGGCAGTTCAATGACAAAAACAGAACCTTCCGTTTTTACCACCATTGAAAATACTTTGGCAAGCAAAAGCGCAACGACAATGCCGAGCACATACAGCGACAGGACAATGAGTGCCTGATGGTGGCGGAAAAAAGCCGCGACAAACAAACTGTAGACCGAAAGCCGCGCAGAACAGGACATCAATGGGGTCAAAAGCGTCGTTAACAGCCGCTCTTTCGGCTGTTCAATCGTCCTTGCTGCCATGACGCCGGGGACATTGCAGCCGAAGCCGATAATCAGCGGAATAAATGCTTTTCCGTTTAAACCGACTGCCTCCATCACCCTGTCCATGACCATCGCTACCCGTGCCATATATCCGGAATCTTCAATCACCGAGATAAAGAAAAACAAAACAAAAATTTGCGGCACAAAAACGAGAACGCCGCCAACTCCGGCCACAATCCCGTTTAACACAAGATCACGGATAAACGGTGTTGCCCCCGCTTCTTTCAACCCTGCTTCAATCCAGGCGGTCAGCGGGCCTGAAAAAAACTTGTCAAGCCAATCCGATAAAGGGGTGCCGAGCCAGTTGAATGTAATGCAAAATACCAAATACATCATCACAAGAAAGATCGGCACGCCAAGGTATTTATTCGTGACGACGGCATCTATTTTCTCCGTCAGCGTTTTCTTTTCTGCCGCCGTTTGTTCAACAGCGGTTTCCATTAGCCTGTCAATAAATTGCTGCCGCTTTTTAAACATTTCCTGCTTAATGGAAGTATGCGGGTTGGCGGCACGGAGCCTGCGCTCCACACCCGCGCAAAAATCTTCGAGTTCCGGCTTTACATTCATAAACGCCGGAATTTGGCGAATCACTTCATTGCCTTCCAAAAACTGGAGCGCCAGCCATCGTTTGTTCAATGACCGGAAATCCGGCAGCTGGTCCATGAGATAGGTCGCCGCATGCTCCAATTCATCGCCGTAATCAATACGGAAATCGGGCACAACCGCCTTTTCTTGCATCTGCTCCGATATGGTCTTGCATCCTTTTCCTGTCCTTGCAATAATCGGCACGACCGGAATGCCGAGGGCTTCTGCAAGCGAACGATCATTCACTTTCATGCCGCGCGATTTTGCAACATCTATCATATTCAGCCCGATCAGAACCGGCTTTCCGTACTCCATCAATTGGATGGTCAAATGCAGGTTCCGTGCGAGCTGGGAAGCGTCGACGATATTCAAAACGGATGTGAAGTCTTCCTCAATTAAGAATCTCGATGCCACCGCTTCATCTTTGGAAAGCGGGTTCAAGGCATAAATACCGGGCAAATCAATCAGCACCCCGGCATTTTCCTTCAGCTGGCCCACCTTTTTTTCAACGGTAACACCTGTCCAGTTTCCAACATATTCATATGATCCGGTAAGCTCATTAAAGAGTGATGTTTTTCCTGTATTGGGGTTTCCAAATAAAGCGACCTGCATTATAAACACTCCACTTGGATCCGCATTGCTTCTTTTTTGCGGATGCCGATGCACTGCCCGCTGACTTCAAGCATGCAAGGCCCGCCGAAAGGCAATCCGCATTTATAACAAACTTCCCGGCCTTCAAGCACACCCAAATCAAGAAGGCGCCTTTGAATACTTTGATCAATGCTTGATAAATCTGTAATAATCCCTTTGCTTCCGGGTTTCAGTTCGGTCAAGACCATGGTATGCCCCTCCCAGAGATAGAGAAATAGCGTCTGTTCATTGATAATGATTATCATTCTATATTCCTATCATACCGCATTTCATTGTGAGCGTCTATCTTATTTTCAGGGAACAAGGGAAACTTTCACATATTTATGTGAAATTATTCACATAATATGCGTTGACAGCCGGCTTGGCCGCCCCAACATGCAAAAAGCGGGCCCCTTAAAGGAGTCCCGCTTTTTGCGGCAAATGCACGCCGCTTTTTTCAATGCGGCGGACAGCTTCCATAAGCCTTTCTTCATCCTGTACAAGCGCGATTCTGACATATCCTTCGCCGTGGGGACCAAAGGCGTTGCCAGGCGTAACCACAACGCCGGCTTTGTCCATCAG
>NZ_JARTJQ010000030.1:52075-53008 GCF_036225245.1 Weizmannia sp. CD-2023 | reverse complement strand
CAACCTCAATTTCCTTCGCTTCCTTAACATAGACGCGCCCTATGTGAAGGAAGGCTGCCTTTTTTCCACGCTTCCTTAACGTAGACGCACTCTATGTGAAGAAAGACCCTCAATTTCCCCCGCTTCCTTTACGTAGATGCCCATGCCGCAAAGAACATGGCGTTAGCAGAAGGCAACGCGACTTGCCAGAATCACGCACGGCTACATGAAGGTTCCATAGATAATTGCCGTCTTCTTTCATTTCGTCGTCCTTGCTGCAAAGAACGCGGCACGGCAGAAGAATGAAGCGTGACTACTTTCGTCTGCTGATTGAATGCGTGAAACCTAAAGGGCAAGGCGTTTTGTATTTGCCTCGTGGACCATCCCGTTAAAACCGAAAATGTTTGGGCAAAATCGGTCCTTTATTTTTGATTACCATAAGGAAGACTGGTCAATACTTTAATCGGGGAACAAAAAACCGAGAACAATCATTGACCTTCGATTGCTTGTGGTTGTCACCAAGAACATCCGGAAACCGCCAGCTGGCTTGAATGGCACATAGCAACATAGCAAGCAGGAATTTTGACTTTCCGGAGTGGTTTTCTTATCATGATCTAGCATAAAATATAAATGGAAGCAGGTCGATAGAATGACAAAAGTTGGAATTTTGCTTGGTTCTTTGCGGAAAGCATCTTTTTCAAGAAAACTTGCGGAAAATGTAGCAAACCTTTTTCCTGAAGGGTATGAAACGGAATTTGTCGAGATTGGAAAGCTCCCTTTATACAATCAGGATTTTGATGACCATAACCAGGTTCCGGCCGAGTATACGACATTCCGGGATACAGTAAAAGGGCTCGATGCGGTGCTGTTTGTAACACCGGAATACAACCGCTCCATCCCGGCTGTATTAAAAAATGCAATCGATGTTGGTTCGCGCCCGTACGGCCAAAGTGT